>JALGTD010000003.1 GCA_029821515.1 Candidatus Zipacnadia bacterium
ACGGTCGCTGCCCAGAGTAAATTCGGTGAGGGCGCTGGATAGACCACAGCAAGGGTATTGCTAATAAGAGTTGAAGAGATATGAAATAGGCAGCAGCCAGCGTAGCTGCATTAGGGATCACTGTTGTCTGGTGGGAACTATTTTGAAAAATTTTGGGGAAGGCCTTGACATAGACAGGTGGTTGTGGTACACTACTCACGTAGCGATGTAGCATGTAGTCTGATTCGAGCTATTCCGTGCCTAAATATTGGGAGGCAAATCGCAATGGCTACCCGCGCGGCTGTCCTCGTAATTGTATGTATGCTGGTACTCTCACCAACGGCGATGGCTATCATTACCGTAGATTGCGATTACCAGCCGAATGGGGGCGGAGCTGGCATTGGCCAGTGGGTCTATACGGTGACTGACACAGGCGATGATTTGATTGCGTTTAGGGCCTACTTGGGTCCCAATGTGGTAGAGAACTACATCACTATGAGCGATAGCAGTGGTACCTGGGCTTACGATGCCTTTTACACAGTTTCGGGCGGCGCCTGGGATGGGCTGAACTACGTAGCGTGGACCGGCACGGGCGGAGCTAATGGTGTCAGTTTCACTGTTACGGATGCCCAGTACGATACCGGCGGTGGACACATAATGAACCTGGTGGACCATCCTGGCCCGCTACTGTTCGACGTCTCGGGTAACGCCGACGCCCCGGCATATTGGTGGATGGAGTGGGACGCGAGCACTAATACCGAGTCATATAGTACTGATTCCGGGGTAGCCAGCGCCATAACTCCTGAGCCTGGTACAATGGTGCTAGTGAGTCTTGGGTTAATCGGCTTGGCCGGGCGGCTGCGCCGCAGGCAAACGTAAAACATAGCCAGGCGTGCAACGAGATGAGGCGTACTCAAGAGCCGGGCTGGCTAGTCCGGCTCTTTTAATCTTCAGATTATTTACAGGCATACGCAAAATCAAGGCAACTGGGAAGAGAAGCGCAACGGAGGTGACTATAAGCTGATAACTGGAAATAGGCGTAGCTTGTATGTATAATGGCCCCGGTTATTGGGTAAAATGATTTTTGAATAGCTGGCAAAAAGGGGGATAAGAAATGTTACATCTTTATGGGTCACGTACCTCGGGATTCACGCTTATTGAGTTGCTGGTAGTTATTGCTATCATCGCCATCCTGGCAGCGATTCTGTTTCCAGTCTTTGTTAAGGCGCGGGAAAAGGCGCAGGAGATACGCTGTCTGTCCAACCTGAAGCAGATCGGGATGGCCTTCCACCTTTATGCTAACGACTGGGACCAGATGCTGCCGGGTGTGCCCAGTGCGACTTATGGTTGGTATATGATGCTTTCCCCACCGATTTACCAAACCTGGCTGGCAGATCTTGTGAACAAGCTGAATCCTTACACTGAAAACAACTCGGGAATCTGGCATTGTGTCGGTGACCATTATTTGGGGCAGGGGCCGGCGGGCGATGACTGGAACGATGGTATAATATCTTACAGCTACTGCGTACAGTGGACAACTTGGCCAGTTGGTGGGGGAATGTATACCGAGGATCCTTTTTGTCCCAGGGGTGGTGCTTTAGGTGGCAGTTTCATCAGCGTAGGGGCCCCTAACCAGTGTCTTATGATTGACAACGGCCTGCCTACCGGAGGGCCGCAATCAGATCCGAGTCTCTTTAATGCACCTCATGGTGACCATGATGCCTTTAACATCATCTTCTGGGACAGTCATGCTAAGAGTACTACTATCGAGAATCTTGGTGATGTCCACCCGCCGCTGATATTGAAGTGAGCCTGAGTAGCCACCAATTTGATTCGCGAATAGACTCAACAGGAACTGTCAGCAAAGATACAGCCGCCTTCGTCGCCGGGGCGGCTGTTGGGCGATTTGTCTGCCCTCAATTCCACCTGCACCACGTTGATTTAGTCGCTTGACCTGCTCTAAGGTACTCCGCTGAGGCTTGCAAGTCGTGAGGGACGAAGCGATTGTGACAGCCTTCGACCGGCCCATAACCAGCTATGAGACAGCCTGCGCTTACCTGGAGTCATTTGTTGACTACGAACGCACGGGTCTGCGTCGGGCCTTTGCTGAGGCTATGCAGTTGGATACTATGGAGCGGTTGCTCGCGGCGATAGGCAATCCTCAGCAGCGCTGGCCTGCCGTCCATATTGCCGGGACCAAGGGCAAAGGCTCGGTAGCGACGATGATAGAAGCGGTGTTGCGTGAGGCTGGCTATACCACTGGCCTGTACACCTCTCCGCATCTGGTGACCGTGCGCGAGCGGGTGCAGATTGATGGTCAAAAGATATCGCCGGCTGACCTGATTGACGCTACTGAGAAACTACGACGGGCAATCGCCGAACTCGAGGGGGGCGATGCTCTGCGCCCGCCGACCTTCTTCGAAGTATATACTGCCCTGGCTTTTCAGGTCTTTGCCGATGCGGCAGTGGATGTAGCGGTGATTGAGACCGGGCTGGGCGGGCGGCTCGATGCCACCAACGTTATCACTCCAATGGTAGCGGTCATCACCAGTATCGACCTCGACCATACCCACATCTTGGGCAACACACTTCCGGAAATTGCCAGAGAGAAAGCCGGGATAATCAAGCCGGGCATACCGGTGGTCACGGCGCGCCAGGCTCCCGAAGTATATGACGTGCTTGCTGAGCGGGCGGCAGAGGTCGGTGCGGCGTTGTTAGCTGTACCTGATGTCGCCGAGTTTGGTCAGGTCAGGCCGGTGGCAGTACCTGAGGCGAGTAATGACTTCGAGCCTCCCACCGAAAGGTTCGTGCTGGTAACTGATACAGGTCCGCTGGAGGTACAGTGTACTTTGGCCGGCCGCCATCAGGCCGATAATGCCGCGACCGCCTACGCCGCGCTGAGGACCCTGGCTGATGAGGGATTCATAGTTAGCTCCAGCCAGTTCCAGACGGCTTTAGCTGGACTGCGGTGGCCGGCGCGCTTTCAGGTGGCAGGAGCACGACCCTGGCTGGTGGTAGACTGCGCGCACAATCCGGCTTCGGCGCGGGCATTGATCTCTGCTCTACGCCGGCACCTGCAATATGAGAGGCTTACTTTGGTTGTGGGGATATCTGCCGATAAAGACATCAAACAGATATTGAGTATTCTCTGTCCGGCCGCTGACCGGGTGATTGTTACCCAATCCGACAATCCCCGGGCTATGGCTACTGAACATCTGGCAACAGCAGTTCGTCAACAATTTGCGGGCCCCATCTCAGTGGCACCAGCCGTGACCGAGGCAGTTGAATTAGCTGGCGAAGTCACCACTGGGCGAGAAGCGATTTGCATAACTGGCTCATTCTTCGTAGTGGGTGAGGCTATGCAACACTTGGGAATAGAGACCTAATTTCTCGTCGCCGGCAGTGGTTAGCTTTGCCCGAGCTGTTGTAGGCAGGAGAAATCGTCTCCGACGGCGAAATAATATCATACATCCGTTACCAATTGGCCAGAAGACCGGGAGGTGGGTTTGATGTTCAAACAGACTGTTATACTGCTGGCAGTGATCGTAGTTATGCTTCCGCTGGCTACCGCTGGCGCTGCTCCTGCGGCGGATTCACCAGAATTCACGGCCCAACAGCTTTACGAGCAGGTGACGGTGCTGCGGGTGGCCAGCACACTGCAGTTGACCTCTGAGCAAGTAACGCAGTTAATTCCATTGCTCAAGGCGATCGGCGAAAAACGGGCCGCGCTGCTATCCAACGCTGATGAGGCATGGAATCAGTACGGCGAAGCGATTCAACAGGTAGTATCAGCGCAGATGGCGGGGCAGCAGGCCTCGGCAGAAGTCAGAGAAAGTGCCCGCGCTGGGATAACTAGTTTTGGCAAGCAGCGTGATGCATTTTATCGCTCGCTGGAGAACTGGACTGGTCAGTTGGGGTCATACCTGACGGCCCAGCAGCGCCAGCTCATCGCGCCGCCCAGACCCGCTGAAAGCTCGACACAAGGGGCTTTGGCTCTGGGGGAGGCTGGCAGTCTCGCTGAATATATCGCCGGTGTAATTGATGCCCAGCGCGATCTGATGCCTGATGATTATGAGCTAATCAGGATTCCAGAGGCGCAGCGCATTGCAGCCAAGATTGTCCCTCCTAATTCGCCCAACTTTGTCTCAGTGGTCGGCCAGGTTCTTCAGCTTACCGACTCGATCCATAGCCAGCCCCAGGGCCAATACGCCCAGCAATATCCTGTTCTGGCTGAGCAGGTGGCCGAGTACCTGCGACTGCCACCCCCGTCGGTCCAGGCGCCTATCTCGCATCAGCAACTGCTTGACTTCCTGACCAGCCCTTATACTGTACCGCTGCTGCAGCGAAGGGCGGCGATGGCCGCGACCGAACCGCTGCCGACAGACGCACGCCACATAGAGGATTGCCTGGTTTCTGAGGCTGGTGAGGTCAGCGATTTTATCGGTCTGCTGGACTACCTGCAGGTCTCTGTCAATCAGTTGGCGGCTATTGCGCCGGTGGTCAAGCAGATTAGTACCATTGTCCAGGCTACCCACAATCCGGCTGCGGGACGCGGTGAAGCCTTCAAAAACGCATTGATACAGGTACGTGACGCGCTGTTGGTCAGTGGGCAAGTACCGCCGGAGTGGCAGCAACTCCAGACTAGTGTAGAGTTGCAACAGGATCAGGCCAGACAGCAAATTGCGCAGCAACTACAACAACTTGAGAAAATGCTGTTGCCCGGTCAGAATCAGCTAATCGATTGGCGATCTCCGGCAGATATCCTGGCTGCTGATAGCGAGCGCCTGATTCGCGAGCAGTCCCGGATGTTGGCTGAGATGCGCAATATAGTGGATGTTTTCGAGCGGCTGCGCTTTCGCTCGATAGAAGACTACAGGCGTACGCGCGTAGCAGAACTGAATCGACTGCTGGCGAGGTACGGCATCTTTCAAGACTCGCCAGCTTACCAGGAGTTTCGTAGCTACGGGATAGGAATTCTCAGTCAGATACGACAGACGTCGTGGGAGCAATTTGGGCAGGCTCGAATTACGCTGGCTGTACAGTTTTTGGGCAAGCTGGGGGTAATCGGCGAAGCTTCTGCGGGACCAGCGCCGCAAGCACCCCTGACGTGGCAAGATATGTTCACGGCGCTAACCTATCCGAAGGCATCGTTGGTAATCCAACAGATGATAACAGCCCGCTCCACTGGCCAATTGCCCCAGCAGCCGATACCGCTGGACGGACAGTCTCAGCAACCTCAGGGAGATAATAATTGACTGTGGGCAGCGAAGAAGACCGCCGCCGCCTGGCTCAGCTTATCAAAGACCGAGCGCTTCGCTTCGGTGAATTTATGCTGGCCTCTGGACAAAAGAGCAGCTACTACATTGACGGTAAGCAGATTTCCTTGAATGGGGAGAGTCTTCACCTGCTGGCCAGCCAGATTCTGGAGCACCTGCCTCCGGAGGTAGAGGCGATCGGGGGCATGGCCATTGGCGCCGATCCCATAGCGGGCGCTGTCGTTACCCTGGCTGCCATTCACGGTCGCGACCTGGATGCCTTCATCGTGCGCAAGCAGCTCAAGGAGCGGGGGACACGCCGTCAGGTGGAAGGGCCACTGCAGGCCGGCGCACGGGTAGCAGTACTGGAGGACGTCATTACCACCGGCGGCTCGACGCTGCGGGCGATTGAGGCGCTTCAGCGCGAGTGTGACGCTCAGGTGGTGTGCGTGATAACGATGGTTGACCGTCTGCAGGGCGCCCGCGAGAACCTGGCCGCCGAAGGTTTCAAGCTGACCGCTCTTTTCGACATCACCGAGCTGGGTGTTACCCCATCTGAAAACCCCGAGTCGTAACGTTCAGTTAGAGTTGCAGTATTTCTGTGAGCCACTGCACCACCTTCGCGCCCAGTCGCCGCCCTACCTTGCCGGAAGCGACTGAAGCAGCGCATCCAGAACCGCGAAATTGCGGCCTGCGGCGCTGTGTAGTTGCCCGGCTTTCTCCTCAAGCTTCTCCTCTTGCTTCCCACCAGCTTGCTGGAGGCTATCGGCCTGTCGGATTAATTCGTCGGGCGTGAGCTCAGCCAGCTCTATTGTCGGCTGGCCGGCCCGGCTGGCGAAGGCTTCTACCTTGGGATCGTAGGAGAGGGCGATTGCCGGTACCTGTGCGCTTGCCGCGAAGATCAGCCCATGCAGCCGCATTGAAACCAGCAGGTCCAGTCGTGATACTACTCCCAGCAGTTCTCGTGGCTCCAGCGCCTGATCGAGTATTGTGACAGGCGCTGCGGCCTCGCTGGCCACCCGCCAGGCCAGGTTTAGATCCTCCTCCGGCTGGAAGGGGATAAGCAGTACCCGCCCCGCTTGTGACTGGTGCAGATGTCGGATAAGTGCTGCCGCCGGCCTGACTACATCAAAGTCCGCCCAGCTGCGCAGAGCAATGCCGATCAGCTCAGTGCTTTCGGACAAGCCGAGCTCTCGCAGCAATTCGTCGGTGCGGTGAGACGGGCACGGTGTCAACAGCAGTGCGGGATCGGTGGTTATTTCAACTGGTGGGGTGGTCACCCCAAGCTGGGAAAGAAGCTGAGCCGACGGCTCATCGCGCACAGTTATCGCCGCGGAATGGTGGAAGCAGCGAGCTGTAGCCCAGCGGGTCAGCCGGCAGCGCAGCGGCCCCAGCCCCTGGGCAAATATCATATAGGGAGTGCCGGCCAGACGGGCCAGACGCAGGATTGCCAGGTAGTAGAGCGGCGAGAGGCGGCTGGTGGCGTCCTGTATGAGTCCGCCGCCCCCCGAGATGAGCAAGTCAGCGCCGCGCAGTGCCCGCCAAATAGCGGGCAGCGACCAACGTGGTATCGCCTCCACCCCGTACTGGCGGGCCGTCGCCTCGGGGGCTGCTGACAGCACGGTGAGCTGGACATCCGGGTAGCAGCGGCGCAACTCATCGGTAAGTGCCGCGAGGATGGCCTCGTCGCCGGTGTTGCCGTAGCCGTAGTATCCTGAAATCACCAGATGCATAATGCTTTTTGGGACGGCTGAGGAGCACAGCGGTTTTGGCGCTAAATCCCTATGCGTTTATGGGTCAGCTCTATCTGGCGCGCGCCGGGATCGTCTTATCCCAAGTAGGTAAATGATAAGCCACAATACCAGCCCGCTGAATATGCCCAGCCACAAACCGTGGCCTACGCGGATGAGCGATACCATCAGTGGCGTATGCAGATGACAGAAAGTGTTCAGGATAGAAACCTGCCCGATGGCACCGGCTGCCAGGCCCGCCCATACTCCCCGCCGCAGTCCTGCCGCGACCAGAATAAGGGTAAACAGCATTATGGGATGGCCGAAGAAAATCTCCTTGCTGCGCGGGCGGACGACCAGCAGCCGATCCAGCAGGGCGCGCAGTTGCACCTCCATCCCCGAGGCTCCCATGGCGGGCTGATTGCCCGAACGCATCATCAGAATCGCCAGTATGCCCAGCCCTACGACGACTGCCGCCACATGCCAATAGCGGACCACCTGGCTGAAGGCCTGGCGCAGACCAGCGGCCAGTGCCGGCAGTTCGGGCTGAGCCTCACCCAACTCCGTTCTCACTTCCCAGTAACTGTGCATCGAGCGGGCGGCAAACACGACGCCGATAACCAATAGGGGCAGCAATTGAGAAAGCTTGACGCCGCGGAACTGGGCAATTTTCATTAGGTAAGCGTCTGAAGTCAAGCAGGCGGCTACCAGCACTCCTCCGACAACGGTCAGCAGACTCACGCGGACGAAGGTCAACAGTCCGACCGGCAGGGGGTGCCGGGCCGAGCGCTCGCGCAGCGGCACACCGAGCACCGCCCAGGTCGGGAATATCAGTGCGGCAGCCAGAGCGGCGAGTGAGGGAAGTATCGCCAAACCAGACAGCCCTGCTGCCCCGGCCGCTGCCAGGGTGACAACAGTGGTAACCCAGAACCACAGCCGCCGCAGGCCCACTATGCTCTGAATCAACCACATCAACGCCGCGGCGATTGCCGCGAACATCACCGACAGGGCCCAGTCCGGGATCGCCACCGAGTTGAACTGTTGGGGGCTGCCGACGGTGAAGCCGTCTCGCTTGAGCCGATCAGTCAGTTGGTCGAGATAGGTCAGATTACATTTGACCGGGTTGCCCTGGTTGAAAAACAGGTGGACATAGCACAATCTCACCTTGCGTTCGCCCACGGCCAGGCTAAAGCGGTCAAGAGCTCGCTGGCTACTGATCTGTTCCATCTCGGCCTCGGAGATAGAATGGGTGCGGATGAACTTGTAATCGAGATGATGGGCGAGGGCCTGCTCGCCGGCCTGGGGTGCCAGCTCCACATAGCCGAATTTCAGTCCGGACTGACGCAGCGCCTGGGCAGTCTGCTCAAGCTGCTTTTGGTAGCCGAGGACCTGCGTGCCGGCGAAGACCACGATATCTGCTTTGATGTCACTGGCGGCAGCAATGGCCAGGGCGATGTCTTGCTCCTGGACGAACTTTGGCTGAGGCCGGGCCACAAGTGACAGACCTGCCTCCCGAACCGCCTCGACGGCCTCGTCATACCCTACTCCGATTTCTTCCAGTTGGGGAGCTATACCCAGCAGATGGGTGTAGTAATCGTAACGCTTGCCCTGCGGGGTAGTGCCCTCCGGTTGTGGTAGCTTGCCGGTGAGTTGCTTTCTGATGCGCTTGCGGACTGCGGCAGGCATACTGGGCTCGGCCAAAAATACCGCAGACGAAGCGGTGTTGAACAGGCGTCGGGTCTTGACCAGATCGCTGAGCGTCAGTTCGGTGACAGCCACATGGCTCGCGCCAGTTGCTTTAATCTGCGCCAGTATCTCTTGCGGAGGCTTGCCGGCAAGTGCGGCGGCCCGCAGGATGTCGTTGTAGTCTACGGCCACAGCCACAGTCGAGTTGGCCTGCTCAACGATTATGCGCTGATAGCCAATCCACCCGGCCGCTGCCAGGCCGGCGGCTATTGCTACTGCCAGGAAAACTTGTTGCAGTCTGGTCATAGTTGTCCACTCAGTGCAAGAATGCCTGATGTCTATTTTGGTATCAACTATTATACATTTACCGCGGGAGGGGATAATTCCTTCTATGATCAGCGCCCAGGGCTCTAACTACCCGCACGCTTGACAGTGCATTACTTGACTAATATACTGATGATAAGTCCATCTGTCATCATTTTATCGCTGTGGGAAGCTACTGATTCCTCAGATGCAAGCAAATCCGTTACTCTACAAGTTTATCGTGCTCGATGGTGTAGAGGGCTGCGGCAAAAGCACGCAGGCCAAGCTCTTGGCACAGTGCTTGCAGCAGAGCGGCAAGCAAGTAACGCTTACTCACGAGCCGGGTGGCACAGCCGTCGGTGAAGCCATACGCGCTGTTCTGCTGGATACGGACCTGGAGATGAGTGCTTTAACTGAAGCCTTCCTGTTTTGCGCCTCCCGGGCTCAACATATGCAGGAAGTGATCGAGCCGACACTGGCGGCCGGCAATATAGTCGTCTGCGATCGTTTCTCGTCGGCCACTGCGGCCTATCAGGGTTACGCTGGCGATCTGGGTCTGGAGCTGTTCAAGCAACTGGATGAGGTAGCCACCGGCGGGCGCCGCCCCGATATGACGATAATATTGGACCTGGAACCAGCCAGGGGGCGCGAACGGAAACAGCCAGCCATACAATCGGATCGTATTGAGCGCAAAGACGATGAATACCACCGCCGGGTCCGCGAAGGCTTCCTGGAATATGCTCGCCAGCTTGGGCCACGGGCGGCAATAGTCAACGCTGACGACTCACCGCAGCGGATACACCAGGCAATTCTGAAAGTATTGGGAATAGATTCCCAGGTCGGGAGGGTGCAACACAAATGAGACCCCGAGCAGTTGTCGCAGGCGGTGCTGGCTTCATTGGTTTTCATTTCGTATCACGACTGCTCAATGAGGGCTTTGATGTGGTCATCGTTGATAACCTGGCCACCGGGACTCATCGCAATGTCACTGACCTGCTGGCGGGAAATCGCTGTGAGTTCGTTGAGCACGACGTCTGCCAGCCGCTGGTGGTCAGCGGACCGGTTGACTATCTGGTGAATCTGGCCTGCCCGGCCAGCCCCGCCGACTTCTCGCGCATACCGGTCGAGATAATGCGCAGTTGCTCGGAGGGTACATATAATCTGCTGGAGATAGCTCTGCACAAGCGCGCGCAGTTCCTGCACGCTTCCACTTCCGAAATATATGGCGACCCCGAGATTCACCCCCAGAGCGAAGACTATACCGGCAACGTCAATATCGCGGGCCCCCGCGCTGTCTACGACGAGGGCAAGCGCTATGCCGAGACGCTTATCCATACCTACCACCGCCAGTTTGATATGCCCGTCCACATCGCCCGCATCTTCAATACCTACGGGCCGCGTATGCGCCCTGATGACGGACGGGCCGTCTCTAACTTCTGCGTCCAGGCCCTGACTGGCCAGCCGCTGACAATCTACGGCAACGGCCAGCAGACCCGCTGTTTCTGCTACGTGGAAGATCTGGTAGACGGTCTCTTCCGGCTGATGACCAGTGAACATACCGGGCCCTTCAATATGGGCAGCTCTCAAGAGATATCAGTCCAGGAACTTGCGGAGAAGGCCATTAAACTGGCCGGCAGCAGCTCGCAGATCG
The DNA here is from genome assembly GCA_029821515.1 of Candidatus Zipacnadia bacterium. Classification (GTDB taxonomy): domain Bacteria; phylum Armatimonadota; class Zipacnadia; order Zipacnadales; family Zipacnadaceae; genus JALGTD01. The sequence goes on from JALGTD010000003.1 coordinate 10,605, forward strand.
AATACCTGCCGCTGTTGCATCCTGATGATCCTAAGCGGCGCCGACCCGCGCTTGAGCGCATCCAGGAAGCTCTGGGCTTTGCGCCCACCACCGATCTGGACACCGGGCTGCAAGCCACACTGGACTGGTTCCAGCAAGTGATTACCCCGGAGAGGGCCTGAAGATGTCATTCGCGGATATTGTTGGTCACGAGACCCCAAAGCAGATCTTGCGGAGGGCGATTGCCAGCAGTCGCCTACCCACTGGTTATCTGTTCATCGGGCCGCCCAACGTGGGCAAGACCACCACGGCTCTGGAGCTGGTCAAGGCCATCAACTGCGAGGCGCGGTCTGCCAATGTAGATAGTGCTGAGGTTGACCCCTGCGATAAGTGCGAGAGATGCCGCCGCATAGCCGATGGCAGCTTCCCGTATTTCAGAACTGTCTTTCCCACCTCGGGGGCTTTGCGCGAGGAAATAGACAAGCAACGCAAGAGACAACAGGACGGACAGCTTGCCGCGCAAGAACAAGCCGGTGAAGAAGAGGAGAACTACGAGGGCCTCGAACTCATAGAGATCGAGGACGCAGAGATCCACATTGGGCATGTGCGACAAATGCTGGCAAATGCCAATCTGAAGGCACCAGGGGACGTATGGAAGACATATCTCGTTCAATCCGCTGAGAAGATGAATGACACGACCGCCAACCACTTCCTCAAGATGCTGGAAGAGCCGCCGCCGCAGACCACATTCATTTTGACCAGCAGCCGGCCCTCGGAACTACCGGATACAATTGTGTCGCGCTGTCAGATCATTGATTTTGGCCCGGTGCCGCTAGCAGATGCTTGCGAGGCGCTGGCCGCAGAATTCCCCCAATGTGACGGGCAGCAGATTCAGGCAGTAGCCGCGGCCAGCGCCGGCCGCTATGGTTGGGCTTACCGTATGCTCTCGCTTCCGGCGCTGCTCGCCGACCGCGAGGAGCTGCTGGACCTGCTCGCTGCGCTGCCCACATATCAGCTCTACGAGGGGATGCGCCAGGCCGAGGTGCTGCTTGACCTGGCCGGCAGGTGGTTTCTCGACAGTTATGAGCCAGGCACAACCTCGCGCAAAACAGCCGAAGCGCTGATGAAGAAGACCCAGGACTACGTGCTGCGCACGGCAATGATTCAGCTTGTGGATCAAATTCTCTCCTGGTGGCGCGACATTACCGTGCTGCTGAGCGTGCCGGACAGCAACGGCTTGATGAACCCTGACCGGCTCGAGCAACTGGAGGAACTTGCCTCAGTCTATGATATGCAGGCTTGCCGACGGGCGCTGCACTGGATAGACGAGACCCGCGCTCACCTGCGGGCTAATGCCAATCTGCGCCGCACTGCCGAGCTGCTCGTAATCAAGCTCATTTCGCTGTCGCCAGCCAAAGCGTGAACTGGAGCTGTTTGTGCCTAACTATGCAGGCGTTATATTACGAATGGAGCACAAGTAATGAAGATCTTGGTTACAGGCGGGGCTGGATTTATTGCCTCACATATCGTGGATCGCTATCTACAGCTTGGTCACCAGGTAGTGGTAATTGACAATCTATCAACTGGTCGCCGGACGAACTTGAATCCGGCAGCCAGGTTCTATGAGGTCGACATCACTGATGCCGATGCCATAGCCGAGGTATTTGCGGCCGAGCAGCCCGAGATAGTCAATCATCACGCCGCGCAGATGGACGTGCGGCGTTCGGTGGACGAGCCGATCTTTGATGCTCACACTAATGTCATTGGTTCGCTTAACGTCATTGGTAGTGCACTACAGGTGGGCGTCGAGAAAATCATATATGCTTCCACTGGCGGCGCCATCTACGGCGAGTTGGACTACAGCCCGGCTGATGAGGAACATCCGATCCGGCCGCTCAGTCCCTACGGCATCTCCAAGCATACCGTAGAACATTATCTCTATCTCTACCAGTATCTGGAAGGGCTCGACTTCACGGTGCTACGCTACGCTAACGTCTACGGGCCGCGGCAGAACCCCCATGGCGAGGCCGGAGTAGTGGCGATTTTCGGGAAACAAATGCTCGCCGGCCAGCAGCCAACCATATTCGGCGATGGCACTGACACCCGCGACTATGTCTTCGTCGGCGACGTCGTAAAGGCTAATCAGTTGGCCGTGGAGGCGGGCAGCGGGCAGATCTGCAATATCAGCACCGCCGTGGCTACCAGTGTGCAGGAGATATTCGATACCGTCGCCGAAGTCAGTGGGTATCAAGGAAAGGCCGGTTATGCCCCGGCCCGGCCCGGTGACGTGCGGCACAACGCACTGGACAGCACAAAGGCGCAGCAACTGCTGGATTGGGCTCCACAGATGCCTCTGTCCGAGGGCATAGCTTTGACGGTTGACTATTTGCGAGAGTCGAAAATCTAGCCGGAGCAAATGCTACGTGAGGCTGTCTTAAGACCGGTAACAGGAGCCTTGTTGAGCCGACGTTCCTATAGATGAATGGTTGGGCTAAGATTCACTGGGTGCCCTTGACATTATCTGCGAGTTTGGTATAATAGGCAAGCAAGGGCGATAACTAGCTGTCGCCCTCGCTTTATGTCTAAATCCTTATTAGCATACCAGCTCAGCTTCCTGATTGTTTTGGGGTGAAGTGCTGGCTAATGAAACTGGAGGTGTAATGTATGGCGCATCTGAATCTTATTGCTTTGTCCGGTGTGGTGACCAGGGACGCTGTGCTGCGAGAGAAGTCGGGTGGACAGGTAAAGGCTGAGTTTAGTTTTGAGGTCGACCGGCCCTTCTACCGGAGCAATGGTGAGCCTGTCTCTGATCTATTCCTGGTGGATGTGTGGAATGACCTGGGTGAGTGGGCCATGAGTCAGGTCAAAGAGGGGCAGCGCCTGTTTATCCTTGGAACCCTGAACAAGGAGAGTTATAACACTCGCACGGGACGAGAGCACTTGACTATCGTCAAGGCAAAGTATCTGCGTCTGCTTGATGAGGACCTGCTCGATGGCAGGGTGGATGTTGAGCAGCTCAAAGCAGATTGGTGGCCGACCAGTCTGCTGCATGAAACAGTGCAGGTTGTTGGCTCCGCAATCGAAGAGGATATCGTAACGGCCGAGCCCGTCCTGGCGGAGCAGTCGTCGTAAGCCAACACTGACTGAAGGCAACAAAAAAACTTGATAAGAGCGCATAGAGCAGCCGCTGACCGAAGTTAGCGGCTGCTTCGTTTACATAGTCTGGGGGAATATGAAAATGTCGCAACAACTGGATTCAGGGCTGCGCGACGATGGTTGGTGTTTTGCCTGTGGGCCACACAATCCGCATGGGCTCCACTTGACTGGTTTCTACCTTGAAGATAATCAATATATCTGCCACTTCACTGCCCAGCGCCACCATCAGGGCTGGGTGGGCCTGGTTCACGGCGGGATCGTCGCTACTCTATTAGACGAGATTATGACCCGTATGCTCTGGGAGCAAGGCATCAACGCCATGACCGGCGAACTTAACATCCGCTATCGCCAGCCGGCTACTATCGGTCAATCCCTGACAGTTCGCGGCTGGGTCAAGCGCAAGTATGGCAAGCTGATTGCAACTGAGGCTCGGGCGGAACTGGCTGACGGGGCGGTAGTAGCCGAAGCTCAGGCTAAGTTTATAGAGACCTAGCTGTCAGAATCTTTCGACAAGTGCCGGCGAAAAATTGGAGTAGCTGATGCTATTCGACAGTGCCATGATAGCGAGAATCTGTGCTGACTTGCAGGCGACCTTGCCTGACTGTCGGGTCCGCCGGGTGGTAGCGACAGGCAAGTTAGAGGTGGCTGTGGAGACCAGTGCTCCGGGCGGAGCTCCCTGGCTGGTGCTGTGCGGAGATAGCGAATTTGGGCGCATTCATCTTGCCCAGGAAGCTCAGCCTCGCCCCGATATTCATTCCCCGTTGGCCGATGTGATGCGCCGATATTTATCGGGTGCGGTTATCCAGTCCCTGGAGCAGATCGATTTTGACCGCTTGTTGCGGATTGAATTCGTCAATGCTCAGCGACTGGGACCCGAGTCGAGATGCACTCTGGTTGCTGAGGCGATGGGGCGTCACAGTAATGTCCTGCTTCTGGATGAGGAGGGAATAATCCTGGAGTGCCTCAAGCACGTCCCTGCCGAAGTCAACCGCTATCGCCAGAGCTTGCCTGGTCTTGAATACGTACCTCCGCCGGATTTTGGCAAGAGGGACCCGTTCGCAGTCAGGCCTGCCGAATTCAGCCGGATTGCTGAGCAAGCTGACCCGAATCTGGATTTCACGGGATGGTTCCGCAGCAACTTCCAGGGGGGCAGCGATATTTTTGTTGCCGAACTGGCGGCACGTACCGGCATCACTGCTGATATGCAGTTGCTAGCGCTTAGCAAGGGATGGCCCGAGCGGCTCTCTGAGACCCTCAGGGAGCTTCACGAACTGATTAGCACTCCCGGCGAGGCGTACATCTGCCGTAAGGAGGGCACCAACACTTTATTCGCCTATCCCTTTGCCCCTCAGTCGCAGCCGGATATGGTCGCGACGCCAGTGCGCGACTTGAGCACCGCCATTGAGGAGATTTGCCACGAATTGCAGCAGGGTCGGAAGAGCCAGCAGTTACGCGAGCAGTTGCTGCGCGCCGTTGGCAAACAGCTTGATCACATCCTGACCCGCGCCCGCAAGCGCAAGGTGGCCCTCAAGTCGGTATCCGATGCTGATAAATACCGCAAATGGGGGGAGCTTATCCTCGCCCACTTGCATGAAATTCCCTCTCACGCCAAAGAAATCACCGTGACCGACTATTACTCCGAGGACCAATCTGACATCACTATAGAGCTGGATCCGGACCGCAGGCCCCAGCAGGTTGCCCAGTATTACTTCAAGCGCTACAAGCGCGCCCAACGTCTGTCTCAGCGCCTGCCGCGACTGCTTAAGGTTGACCGTATACAGCAGGACTACCTGGAGGGCCTGCTGCACCAAGTTGAAAATGCGGAGGGGTTGGCTGATCTACAGGAGTTGCGCCAGGAGGTGATTGACCAGGATATCCTGAAACCGCCCAGGCGCCCCCAGCCTCGCCCTGGCAAAAGGCGCCTGCCCCGCTATGAGAGTCAGGATGGGTACCTGGTGGTTTACGGCAAGACCGGACGGCAGAATGACGAGGTCGTCCGCCAGGCCAGCTCCGACGACATCTGGCTGCATGTGCAGCGAGGGCCAGGTGGGCACGTCATCATCAAGACGGGTGGTCAGCCAGAGGATGTGCCGGAGAGCACAATTATTGAGGCTGCCGGGCATGCCGCCGCGCTCAGTCGCCAGACCCAGTCACCAAAGGTCGAAGTGGACTACACGCAGGTTAAGCATCTCAACAAGCCCACCGGCGGCCCACCAGGGTTTGTGTTCTATCGCAATTTCAAGACGGTGCGGGTGAGGCCCCAAAGAGCTGACGCGGCTGAAGCGGACTAGTTGGCGGCCTCCAGCACAATTATCTGCGGCCCTTCTCCCAGCTCGTCGGCCCGGACGGTTACCTGCGAAGTGCCTGCCCTTTCCACGTTCTGCTTCCCAGCCAGGAATTCGTCCACCGGGGCAATAGGGAAATCAACCTTCGGAGTCTTGTAGTGCATAGGGATGACAATTGAAGGCTGAAGCTGGTCAATTACCTGGGTGGCGCTCTGAGCGTCTATGGTAAAGTGCCCTCCGACCGGAATCAGCAGCACGTCCACATCACCAATTGAGCTTGCCTGCTCAGCGCTGAGTAGGTGCCCCAGATCGCCCAGGTGACAGACTCTGATGCCATCCACCGCAAAGCAGAAGATGCGATTGGGGCCGCGCTCAGCGCCCTGGGCGTTGTCGTGGTAGCTGCCAATCACCCGGAAGCTGATACCACTGACTTCGGTGTATTCGGTGACAACCACCGGATTACCCGGCACGCCGGCCACATAGTTGTGGTCGGCGTGGTCGTGGCTGACCGTGACGATATCAGCCTCGTCGGTGATCGGCCCGTAGCGCAGTGCACCATTGTATCCCCCCGACTCATACGGGTCGGTAATGATCCGCACACCGTCCTCGCTAGTGATTAAGAAACTCGCATGGGCTAAGAACTTGATAGTCATAACATTCTCTCCCTTACTCAGAAATATCCTGGCCGATGTCAGCCTGGGCTATGCCTCTTGCATCTCTTCCCACCGAATAACTGTCCGTCGGACATGCTCTGCCGAGTCGTGCAGTGCTGACAGTTCTTCTTCGGTCAGTTCAAGCTCGATTATCTCCTCTACGCCGCTCGCTCCCAGCTTGACTGGCACCCCCACAAAGACACCATCCAGACCGTATTCGCCCCGCAGTAGCACTGAAGCCGGCATCAGGCGCTTCTCATCGCGCACAATAGCGCCAACCATCTGAGCGACGCCGGCGGCCGGAGCATAGAAGGCCCCACCTGTCTTCAGATGCGAGACGATCTCCGTCCCGCCCTGGCGCGTCCGCTCCACTATCTCATCCAGCCGCGATGAGCTGATCAGTTCAGTTATCGCCATGCCACCAGCGGTGGCGTAGCGCGGCAGCGGCACCATTGAGTCACCGTGCCCGCCCAGAACCATAGCCTGGACGTCAGCCGGTGCGCAGCCCAGTTCCAGAGCGATGAACGCGCGAAACCGAACACTATCCAGCGCGCCGGCCATACCCATAATCCGCTCCCGGGGCACCCCCAATACCTGGTGGGCAATGTAAGTGGTCACGTCCAGCGGATTGGCGACCATAATATAGATGGCCTCGGGAGCAGTCTGCTTCAGTTCCGTCACTATCTGGGTGATGATTTTACCATTGGCAGCCAGCAGGTCATCGCGGGTCATCCCTGGCTTGCGGGGCAGACCGGCGGTAATCACCACTACATCAGACCCCTCTGCCAGGGTGTAATCTTCACCACCGACAATCCGCCGGCTGTGGCCGACCAGCGGCGCCGCCTGGGTCAGGTCCAGAGCCTTGCCGGCGGCCAGGCCCTCGGCTATATCAATGAGGGCGACGTCGGCGATATCGGCCTCGGCAATACGCTGAGCACAGGTTGCCCCGACATTTCCCGCTCCGACTATTGTAACTTTCACAGCAGTGTCCTCCCATCAGATAGAAGCTATGCAGATTTGAATGGTATCAGTTGCGGCAGTCTGTTATAATAGCGCTGATATGGATGCGACTGCCTTTGCCAAACAGACCGCCGTTGTTGTTGCTGAAGCAATTCTGCTCTATATGCTATCCCGGCTGATCTTTGTCTGGGTCTTACAGTCGGTGGCCAGCCGCAATCCTCGCGCCCGGGGCGGGCGGCTGGTGCAATTGCTGCGCCTGCCGGGCAACCTCATCCACGAACTTAGCCACGCTGCTGGCTACCTGCTCTTCGGTTATACGGTGCGCCGGATGGTCCCCTGCATCTTCGATCCGCGCGGGCGTGGCTCTTGCCAACCGGGACGGCCCTGGTCGCCGATAGCTCTGCCCTGGCTGGCAACGGGGCTGGCAGCCATTGCCCCGCTGCTGGTCGGCACGCTGGCCTTGCGCGGTGCAGCTAATATGCTCGCCATTGACCTGCACTTTGCAACGCTTGCCCACGCCGGCTTCGCTGATCTGCTGGTCAATAACATCTGGGCGAACTTGCAAGCTTTAGATTTCAATGCCTGGCAGACTTATCTCTTTCTTTACCTGGCCTTCAGTATCGGTTCGGAACTGGCGCCCAGCAGCACCGATGTCCGCCGCAGCATCCCGGCTCTGCTCAGTGTGGGGATTGGGCTGATAGCCGCATTTATCGTGCTACAGCGTCTTCCGGCGGATACCCCCATCTGTCAATTCTTCACCACGCATATGGACAGTGCCCTGGGCTGGCTACAGGCACTGCTTAACTTCGGTATTCTGACCGTAGCACTGGCCGCCGCCATCACGGCCATCCCGGCGCTGCTCATTCGGGCCGTACGGCGGTAGCCCAGCTTGGTTAAAAGTGACCAGGTGATAGCAGTCAGGGCTACCTGCGCAATATGCTTGCTACCCTCGCTCCAGCTCAGCGATGATAGAGTCGGCCATCTCGCTGGTGCCGACTGCGGTCGGATCGTCGCGGGTCGGCTTCAGATCGTAGGTGACTTCCTCCCCTCGCTTGATAACAGTGGCCACCGCTGATTCCAGGCGGTCGGCGGCATCCTCTTCCTGCAAGTAGCGCAGCATCAAGACCGCCGAGAGTATGGTGGCGGTTGGATTCACCTTGTTCAGGCCCTTGTATTTGGGGGCACTGCCGTGAGTTGGTTCAAAGATGGCGATATCGTCACCAATATTAGCGCCCGGCGCAATGCCCAGTCCGCCGACCAGCCCGCTGACCAGATCACTTATGATATCTCCGTAGAGGTTAGGCAGAACCAGCACATCGTAAAGCTCAGGCTTCTGGACGAGCTGCATAGTCATATTGTCCACGATGCGGTCTTCAAATTCAATGCCGTTGTCCGCATACTCCTGGGCGACCTCGCGGGCGGTCTCCAGGAACAGGCCATCAGTGTACTTCATAATATTGGCCTTGTGCACTGCGGTAATTTTGTGGCGGCCGTTGGCGAGGGCATATTCAAAGGCGAAGCGCACAATGCGGGCAGAGGCCTGCTGGGATATTGGCTTTATGCTGATGCCCGAGTCGGGACGGATCGCCTGGCCGGTCAGTTGTTGTATCTGCTCTATTATCTTCGCATTTTCATCGGTGCCGCTGGCGAACTCAATACCGGCATAAAGATCCTCGGTATTCTCCCGCACAATTACTATGTTAACACCCGGATAGCGGGATTTCACGCCCTCATAGTACTTGCTGGGACGCAGGCAGGCGTACAGGTCAAGCTGCTTGCGCATAGCTACATTTACGCTGCGGAAGCCGACACCGATCGGTGTAGTAATAGGCCCTTTGATAGCTACGCGATTTTTGCGAATTGACTCCAGCACCGCCTCGGGCAGCGGCGTCCCATACTCTTCCATAATATCGGCGCCGGCTTGCTGCAGCTCCCACTGGATGGCCACGCCGGTAGCCTCCACGCAGCGGCGCATCGCTTCAGTGACTTCCGGCCCGGTACCGTCCCCGGGGATAAATGTTACAGTGTGCATTACTGCCTCCTCAAATCTTCACGCCAGGGCAGATTTTCCGTAAATGGCTGTGCAGACTGGATTGCGATTAGTCCTGCGTCTCCGATCCTTTCCTCGTAGGAGTCACCTTGACCTGCCCAGCTGGGCATCTGCTGAGAAGGTGTACACTCCGCAGAACGCCATTTATCTTGACATATCAGCACAAACCCAGTAGCCTATATGTGAAGTGTTATTGTACTTGACATCTTCACCTTCGGCGAGCTTGCTGGCAACTACAGGTGGTCATTATCTTATGTCGCAGACCGTAACCACACCGGGAACTATGCCGGACACGGAGACCATCCGGGAGAACAACGAGGCGGTTGACAGGCTGGTTGACGGGTTCGAGAGCCGGGTTGACCGCTTCCTGCGCCGTCATCGGGGGAAGCTGCATCTGTTAGCTTTTCTGTTAGCGGTTGCCTGGGCCACGCCGAATCTGGTAGCGATCCTGCTGGGACTGCCGCTGGTGATTGTAGGTTTGGGACTCCGGACATGGGCATCGGGCTATCTGGCGAAGAATACCAGCCTGTGTACCGCAGGTCCCTACGCATTCTGCCGGCATCCTATGTATCTGGCAAATCTTATAATCCTGGCGGGAGTTCTGGTGGCAGGCAATAATGTCTATATGACTGGCACGGGTGTAGTGTTAGCCATTGCGGTATACGCTTTCGCCATTCGCCGCGAAGAGGCTCTACTGGACTATCTGTTTGGGGAGGATTATGCTCGATACCGCCGCGGTACCTCTTGCTTGCTGCCTTGGTTCACCTCCGCCCACCCCCTGAATGCAGAGGAGCACTTCTCATGGGCGCTGGCCTGGTATAACGGAATTGGCGAGCAGACCGGGGGAGTTATGCTGCTGATCCTTCTCTTTGCTGTCAAAACTGTGCTGCTGGCACACTTCGGAATCAACTATGCCGCAACTTACGGACTTTGGCTGCCACCGTTGGGCTAGACAATAGCCGCCAGCCCAGCTCAGCTTTCGCACCAGTGGCTTAGATTTCCAGAGCTGTCTTGAGCCGCTGTAAGCCTCGCTTGATATCCTCAACTGAGCAGGCAAAGCTCAGACGCAAAAAGCCCTCTGCACCGAACGCTGAGCCGGGCACTGTGCTTATCAAGCCTTCCTCCAGCAGATATTCGGCCAGTTGCAGTGAGGTATCTATCTGCTGGCCACCCAGCTTGCGGCCCAGGTGAGCGGAGATGTCTGGGAAGAGGTAGAATGCAGCCGGGGGAGTGTTGCAAGCGATACCTTCAAGCTTGCGCAGGGCCTCTACAAAGAAGTCCCGGCGCTGTTCAAATTGATCCCGCATCCCGGCTACGCAGTCCTGGGGCCCGGTCAGAGCAGCCAAAGCGGCATATTGAGCAACAGAACAAGGATTATGTGTTTCCTGGCTCTGGATGCTCCCGGCCTTGCCCACGAACTCCTTGGGGCCG
>JALGTD010000100.1 GCA_029821515.1 Candidatus Zipacnadia bacterium
ATATCCGGCTCCAGTCCGTAGTAGTGGAAGTCGAAGAAATCAAGCAGCTCTCCGGCTGTCTGAATGAGCGGCATCGTCCAGTCGTCCCAGGTATACCAGTTAGGCAACCCGGTCTGCGCCGGTGGCCAGGCCGGCGGCCAGCACAGCACCGGTCCGCCCACCAGCACGTCCGGGTAGCTCTGTTTGATTGCGCCGGCTACGACCTTGAACATATCCGCGTAGTCTCGGCCGCTCTTATTGGCATGAAACCACACGGAGTTAGGTTCGTTGCCTAGATGCACCCAGCACAGCTTGGGATCAATGCGCTTGAGCAGCCCGACGTAGCCGGTGACCACCTGAGCGTAGAGCTCGTTGTTCTTCGGGATGCCGTATTCCCCCATCACCCAGTTTGGCCCCCCCAAAATGTATATCATTGGCTCTATGCCCAACCGCCGACAGGCCGGCAATATCTGGCCGTACATATAGCGCGCTCCATGCAGCGGTTCCGCGTAGGTTATTTCACGGAGAGCCGTTTCGGAGGCATACCACTGAGCAATCCCGGCACCACCGCCTGCAGGTGGCTCTGCTGGCGCACACCACTCGACAACACCGGGGAAGCCCAGGCAGGCAATACCCGCCTCGCGCAGTAGTGTCTGGCCCTCAGGTAGCGCGGGCATAGGTGCGCCCTCGTATGCGGTAACGCCGAAGATGGCCCGTGGAATCTGGTCTACACCGTTGATAGCGTAGGCCGTGTCAGGCTCAACAGTTATCGCCAGAGGTTGACTGACAGCAAGCGCACAACAGCTCACCACCAGCAGAACCGCTGTCGTCACAGAGTACCTAGCTGAAGTCAATACTCTCACCCCTCCAACTTGTAGTGCAGATGCAGCGGTGTTTGTTGCAGAATTCGCCTGGTCAGGGAGCTCCTCCTCCTGCGTCTTCTGGACAGTCCTCCAAGGGCGAGCGAACCGGCCTCGAAAAGATGTCACCGGGCACATGCTATTCTTCGATGCCGTAGCGTTGGGCCAGGTTGGGGTCAAAGGGGGCCTGGCGGCTGGGGCAGTTGCCTCGCCGGCACAACTGACAGCTTTCGAACCTGACTTCAGAGGGAAAGATGATTTCGGAGACTGATGTTGGCGGAATCATCAGACAGCTACTGGATTGTCACGAAAGTGGCTGGGCTTTGGTGCCATTCGCATCAACTGTTACAGTCCTTGCTCTCGCAGGCGCGACAAGGCATTCAGGGTCTGCAGACGTCCTCCCTCGCAAGTAACAGCGCCCGCGAGCACCTCAGCAGGCAATGTGGTCAACAAGTTGCTGGCCTCGTCAATAGCTTCGGTACTGTGCCCGGCGGCCACCAGTTCCTCAACTCGGTCGCGGAGCATGCGCAGGTACTCGTAATCCTGGATACCCTCGATTATGGCTAACCAATGTTTGCCATCGGTGACGGAGGTCGCGTCAATGTAGACCGGTGAGTAGATCGTCCTATCGGTGCCCAGTTGATTCCACGAGTTACAAGTCCCCCCGGCGTCCCCGTAGGACCAGTAGCCCGTGCCGGTGGCCTTGGCTATCCAGCAGTGCCACGCATGGCGCCGGAAGCTGGTGGCCGTTTGCACAGATGGGCAGGAGCCAGAGTAGAACCACAGCTCGCGCCCGCCATCGCGCAGCTCATCATAGAGCTTGGCGATCGCCTCTCCGGGTTTGTACGAGCCCCGGCTTGGGCAGAGAATATCGCAGATATCGAGCATCTCGCGCAGGTGCTGGCGCGCATCACGACGATGCGGGTCCTCGAATATTAGCAGCTCAGGTGCAGCAGCCTTGATGATCTGGGCCCAGGCGAGAATCTGCTGGTCTTGCTCGTCCTCAGTTGGCTCGTCTACTAACAGGATGCCGATTTGGCCGGGGTCTGTGCCGATTTCCCGGGCATGGTCAGCCCAGGCGTGCATTGCTGAGCCCAGTCGCTGGTTGAAGTCATCGCTGCCCATCGCCGCGCCCGCGAAGGTCGTGCCCACCGAGGCATAAACCATATAGTACTTGGCGTTGGGCCAGGCGGCGACCCAGGCGTCAAACCGGGAAAAGTCGCAGGGCGCGATCAGATTGCCGGCGGCATCGAAATGACCTGCCTCCACCTGGGGGAACAGGTTTCGCTTGGCCCAGGGGGCATTGTAGTGATAAGACTGCATATGCGCCAGGGCGGCCGGAATGTTGCCAGCGTTGAGGTCATAGGCGCCACCGTCATGCGCGTAGTCCCACATCCCTAGCGCCAACGTGGTCTGCTCGGGGAAGCGCAATGGCTCGATAACGAGTCGCAGTGGACTTGTCAGCTTCTCTGGGGCACCTTCAATGTCAACCACTACCTCCCCCAAATAGCGCCCCGGCTGGGGAGAATCCTGTGGGTAGAAACTCAGCCACAGTTGCCGCGAGACCCCGGCGGGGAGGCTAATCCGCCAGCCGTCCTCATCGTGTGACGCCACGGGCAGCGCGTTGGCATCCCAGAAGCCGGCCTGCATGGCGACGTATTCGGCCGGCTGCACCGTTATGTACTCGGGTGTCTTGCCTCCGGGCAGTCCCGAGAACGATACCGTGGCGGTTAGAGGGCCATCGCTGAAGTTGGCGATGTTGAGTGTTTCGGCGCGCCTTTCATTGGACATCATTCGCACCGACAAGACCGGGGTATCGTCTGGTACCTGGTTCGGCGCAGCCCACAGCTCCAGGCTCGCCCACCGATTAGTGTGCCAAAGGAACAACGGCGGAAAGCCCTCCTCACGCCGCAACTCAGCCACCAGGTCGAACACCCCGGCGTGATTGTCGTTCAGCGGGAATATCGCCCGGTAGTCGGCGCCTGGCTCATTGGGAATGGTTTCGTTAGCAGTTTGCAGGGCGCTGATCTGCTGATTCAGTTCCTCACGCCGGTCGGCTTCCAGGTCTGCGGCGGCAACCGCCGCCCGCGCGCGGGCGATGTCCAGGGCAATTCGGCTCTGGATGGCGATGCCGGTTTGGTGCTCAGTCAGAAAAGCGTCAACGTTGGTGACGACCAATCCGCCCACCGGTGCGGCCAACATCTCCTGTGTGCCGGCATAGACCTCGATCTCGTCACAGAACAGGTATGGGCCGCCGGCCACAACAGCTAAACGCAAGAATCGTCCGTGGGTGCTGAAATCGTCAGTGCGAAATCGGTGCTCCTGCAGACCGAAAGCCGCTGGCGTCCCGAACTTGGCCGACAGCGAACGAAGCTCACCCACATAGTGGAAGCTTTCGCCTTCGTCACTAACCAGTATCAGCATTGCCGACGGCCAGCCCACATCGGCTGCTCCCGCGGCCGTGCTGAACGACAGGCCAGCGATGGGGGAGACCTCGCCCAGATCAATGGTAACAATCGCGGTGCCGGGGCTGTACCAGCCGACACAGCCCGGGCGGGTCCAAAAGAGGTTGTCTGTCCCGCCGACATACTCCCCGTCGGTCAACTGCTCACTGTCGCCAGGGTCAGTGCAATATGGATAGCTGGGTTTAGGATCGATAGTGTAAGGCTTGCTCAGAGCCAGATTCGGCCCCGGCGGTGAGAATGCCTCCGCCCCGCGAGCCGGGCCGGGTGGGGCAATTGCTGCTGTCAGCAGAATGATCGTACAGACATACTTCATCTGCGATAGAAGTGGGTGGTCGAGCACTTTCATGGCGGTATCTCCTTGGAATGAGCCACCGAGTCGCGAGGTAGGGTTTGCCCTAAGCGTAAGGGTATCTCTTCCGAGTGGTCGGGGCGGCCGGATTCGAACCGGCGACCTCTCGGCCCCGAACCGAGCGCTCTAGCCAAACTGAGCCACGCCCCCTAGCCAAACTGAGCCACGCCCCGACCTAATATCGACAGTATAGCTTCTGCGTTGATGTCCGTCAAGTTCAGCAGCAAGAAACCCCAATCCATCTGCTATCAGCCCAGAGCAGCCTCGCACCGATTCCTTTGACTTTTGACTGGCTATGATGTAAACTTTCAGACGCGTAAGTTACTGCTTTTTTGTGGTAGTACTACTATCTGGAGGGCTAATAGATTGATTTCAGCTGTGGACCTAAGGCCGGGTCGCACCATTGATTTGGACGGACGAGTTATGCAGGTTCTTTCCGCGGATAATTTCCAGCCGGTCGGACGGGGGGGAGGGCTGGTGCGCACCAAGCTCAAGGACATTGAAGGCGGCGGCGTATTTGAAAAGACCTTCCGCAGCGATCAGAAAATTGAGACTGCCCATATTGAGCGGCGCGACCATCAGTATCTCTACAGCGATGATCAATACTACCATTTTATGGACAATGAGTCCTACGAGCAGATCCAACTATCCCTGGAAAACCTCGGTGATCAGCGCATCTGGTTGAAGGAAGGCGAGAACGTTACGCTGGTCAGCTATGAAGAGAAGCTGATTGGCGTTGAAGTGCCCAATACAGTTGACCGTCGCGTGATCAAGACCGATCCTGGCATCAGAGGCGATACCGCCACCGGAGGCGACAAGCCTGCCGTAATCGAAGGCGGTGCTATGGTAACGGTCCCTCTGTTCATCGGGATTGACGACGTAATTCGCGTGGACACTCGCACTGGCGAATATGTAGAGAGGGTAAGCAGTTGAAGAAAATCATCTCGGGCTTGTAGGCGCCCGGGTCAGGGAGTTTATCCGATCGGGTGCCTGGGCAGCTTCCAGAAGTGGAGATACCTGATGTTTGTAAACCATTGTCACCTGATGCCTGAAGGCTTGTTAGATAGCAGTGACCCTCAGGCGGGCACAGTCGCTACTCTGCTGGATATAATGGACGAGTTGGGCATTGAAAGAGCAGTAGTCTTTGCCCCCCTGCCCGGGTATGCCAATGACCCGCATCAGGCAAATCAGTGGCTGTGGGAGCAGATCCAGGATAACCAATGCCTGGAGGGGTTTATGACCCTTAATCCGGTAGACTCGCGGTCGCTGGCTCTGGCTGAGGAGTTTTCTGAGAAGGGCTTGCTGGGCATCAAGACTCACCCGCCGGTATACCACGCTCGCATAGACGACGAGGCGGCGTATCCGTTTTATGAACTGGCTGCTCACCTGCAGCTACCTATCCTCTTCCATACGGGCGTACACGGCTGGCTGCTGGATAATTACCGGCCACTCTTGATTGATCGCATAGCCCAGCAGTTCCCGGACTTGCAAATTATCGTCGAGCATATGGGCGGTTGGGAGTTTTTTGGAGAGGCGCTGGCGGTTGTCCGTAACAACTCTAACTGCTATGCCGGAATAACCTCCACCCTTGACAAGGACTGGGCATGGTACATTCCGGGCGAGCTGCTGCGTAATATGATATCGCTTGTCGGCTCAGAGCGGGTTATCTTCGGCACTGATTATCCCTGGCGCCAACCGGCTGGCATCCGTGCAGATATCCAGGCGGTCCACAGTATCTGTAACAGTTCTGAAGAAGCCGACAACATTCTGGGAGACAGCATTGCTGCCCTGATTGGTTGTGATTGACGGCTATGGATCGGGAGCGGATAAAAGAGCTGGTAAAAACATTGAAGATGTCCTCGATGGCCGAGATTTCCTGCCGGGAGGGCGATAGTTTTATTCGCATTCGCCGGAAAGGTGCTGGGGGGGAGGTATGGGCTGAGACAGCCGGTACTGCGCTGCCCGATGAGCCACTCGCGCAACTGGAAGCCAGTGCCGGTGATGCGGAAACCGTACCAGTACGAGTGAAGCTGGTTGGCACCTTTCATCAGCAGCGCGAAGGGGACAGTGAACCGATTACAGAGCCAGGCGCCCAGGTCGCCGCAGGCGAGGTAGTTGGGGCAGTCGAGACTCTGGGCAAGTGGGCGGATATAGTCAGTCCGGTGGCCGGGCAGGTAGTTGAGATTGTCGCTGAGGAGGATGCGCCGGTCCAGTACGGTGATGTGGTGATGCTTATCAGACCTCAGGAGGTAGGTTAGCTAGATGAATAGTGGCAGGCGACTGGCTTCGCTGCACTCGGGATTTGCGATGGTGGAGATACTGGTGGTTATGATCGTTATCATGGCGCTGGCTGCGCTCTATTTTGGAATACGCGGCAAGGGGGAAAAGGCAGAACCGAAGTTTGAGGGTGAGGCGCAGACAACTCTGGGGAAGGCTGTCCAGAAGGGTGAGAGCGTCGAGTGCCAGAGCAACTTAAGGCAACTGCGTCTGATGATACAGATGAAGGCTATGGAAGGCAGCAACCCGGGTCAGTTGGATCCGGCCTGGGGAGTGCCGCTGCGTTGTCCGGTTAGCGGCTATGAGTACCGCTATGATCCCGAAAGCGGCCGGGTATGGTGCCCGACTCCTGGTCACGAAAACTATTAGGTCGTTATTGGTTGGCTGCTGCCCGCTGGATTGATGGGTAGGCTATTGTGCAAGGGAGAAGGTATGTTTGAGAAGGTCCTGGTAGCAAATCGCGGCGAGATTGCCTGTCGGGTACTTCAGGCCTGCCGTGAGCTGAAGATAAAGACAGTGGCCATCTATTCTGAGGCAGATGCCGACTCCCTGCATGTGCAGATAGCCGACGAGGCCATCTGCGTAGGACCGCCGCCCAACGCCGACAGCTACCTTAATAGTGCCAACATCATCAGCGCGGCGGTTATTACCGGCGCTGATGCCATTCATCCCGGGTATGGCAATCTATCTGAGGATCCCAACTTCGCCGAGGCCTGCGAGGCCTGCGGTATTGTTTTCGTTGGCCCGCCGGCTGAGGTAATCGAGAGCATGGGTGACAAGGCACGGGCCCGCCGCACGCTGCGTGACGCTGGTGTGCCGGTGGTCCCCGGTAGTGCCAATGGTGTTCGCGACCTGCGTGAGGCCCGCGAGGTTTCGGAAGATCTGGGCTATCCGGTAATGGTCAAGGCGGCCCGGGGTGGTGGTGGGCGCGGGTTGCGGATAATTCACAATCCTGAGCAACTGGATACTGCTCTGGAGCAAGCAGCTACTGAAGCCCGCAACGCCTTTGGCAACGGTGAGCTGTACCTTGAGCGATACATGGAAAATGCTCGTCATCTGGAAGTCCAGATACTGGCTGATGGCCACGGCAATGTCGTGCATCTGGGCGAACGTGACTGCTCCATACAGTATCGCCACCAGAAGCTGCTGGAAGAATCACCCTGCCTGACTGTCTCTCGTAGCACTCGACGCAAGTTGGGTGAGGCGGCAATACGAGCCGCTGAGGCAGTCAACTATCGCAACGCCGGGACCGTCGAGTTTCTGATGGAGCCTAAGGGGCGATTTTACTTCATCGAAATGAATACCCGTATCCAGGTTGAGCATCCCGTCACCGAGATGCTCACTGGCGTGGACATCGTCAAGGAGCAGTTCCGCATCGCTGCCGGCGAGGAGCTCAGTTGCGAACAGGGCCAAATCTGGTTCAACGGTCACGCTATTGAGTGCCGCATCCTGGCGGCCGATGGCGAGCGGAACTTTGCGCCTTCGCCTGGGCATATCGAGCGCTGGGACTTCCCCAGTGGCCCGGGCGTCAGAGTGGACACTGGCGTGGTCAGCGGCAGCGAGGTTTCCTCTTACTATGACCCAATGATAGCCAAGGTGGTATGCTGGGGCCAGGACCGCCCCGACGCCATCGCTCGCATGGAAGCCACACTGGCTGCGGCTAGAATCAGCGGAGTTAGAACCACTATTCCTTACCATCTACGGATTCTGGGCAATGCCTACTTCCGGCGTGGGGAAGTGGATATTAACTTTATCGAACGGTGTATGGACTAACTGAAGGAGGCCAATCACTATGAAAGACTCAGAAAAGTCCAGTGAGTCACCAGCATGGGTTGAGACCCTTATCACGGGGATAGCCACCCTCATTGGGGCGCTATTTGGATTGGGCATTGGAATTATTTTTGTTGTCAGCGGAGCTGTGGCCGGCATATTCGTGCTACTTCTCACAGTGCTGGGCGCAGTGGCCGGTAGATTCTATGTGACCGGTGAGGTACCCTGGTGGGGTGGACAATAGCATTACCGTATTACGGTGTTTGAGAATTGCAATGAGAGCAAATTGACATGTCCGGCGTGACTGGCTCATCACAAGCCAATCAGATTGGTGCCCGGCGGCGCGCCCGCGAGTTTTGCCTGGCGTTAGTCTTTGCTGCCGACGTTGGCGGGCAAGGCTCCGCCCAGGCGCTTGAGCAAGCTCGGGCCATATTGGGTGCGCTGATCGAGCAGTGGCACCTTGACGGTAATGAAATCGAGAAGCTCGGCGCAGAGATCGAAAGCTATGGGCGTCGGCTGGCCGAGCATTATTTTGCTCGGGCCACCCCGATAGATGATATGATCAGCCAGTATTCCGAGGGCTGGGCCCTGTCGCGAATGCCAGCGGTAGACCGCAACATATTGCGGATAGCCCTGGCCGAGATGCTTTATGTGCCTGATGTGCCGATGGGTGTTACTATTGACGAGGCTGTCGAACTGGCCAAGGAATACGGAACGGAAGAGTCGAGCAAGTTCATTAACGGAATCCTGGGCGCAGTAGCCCGTGAGAAGATTGAAGAAGTCAGCTAGCGGCGCACGGCTGGAAGATGTATCGGACCACACAGCGAGCGGCAGTGGCTCGCGGATCCATTCTTCTAACAGTATGCAAGAGCCTATCTTTACCGTCTCGGAACTGACTGGGTATGTGAAGGGGCTGCTGGATCGCGATGAAGTGCTCCAGCAGGTGGTGGTGCGCGGGGAGATATCCAACTTCACCAGTCACCGTTCCGGCCATCTGTATTTTTCACTGAAGGATGAGGATAGCCAGCTTAACTGTGTCTGTTTTCGTCGCGCCGCCCAGGCTCTGGATTTTGCGCCCGAAGAGGGTATGCAGGTGGTTGCGCATGGCAACGTCACGGTCTATGAGCGAGCCGGGCGCTACCAGCTAATCGTCCGCTTTATGCAACCTGACGGGGCTGGGGAACTGGCGGTGCGCCTGGAGGAGCTTAAGGCAAAGCTGGAAGCCGAAGGCCTGTTTGATCCTGCGCGCAAACGTCCACTGCCCAGTTTCCCGCAGATGGTCGGGATCTGCACCTCTCCGACCGGGGCAGCTCTGCAGGATATGATCCGAATAATTACCCGCCGCTATCCGCAGGCCAAGATTGTGCAGTTTCCCACAGTGGTTCAAGGAGAGGCGGCTGCTCCCAGCATCGTGCGGTCGCTGCAAGCAGCCGGGCGTTATGACGGGCTGGAGGTGATTATAGTCGGCCGCGGCGGAGGCTCGCTGGAAGACCTGTGGGCTTTCAACGAAGAAGTGGTGGCCCGGGCTATTTTTGCCTGCACTGTGCCGGTGGTCAGCGCCGTTGGTCACGAGACTGATTTTACCATCTCTGACTATGTCGCTGATGCCCGAGCGGCTACTCCCTCTGAAGCGGCGGAGATGGTTGTGCCCGATCAGCGAGAACTTCTTGATAATCTGGTGGTCACGGGCAAGCGGCTGCGGGGCGGCCTGCTGAGCCGACTGCAACGAGCTGGTGATCGGCTGGCAGCCGTCACTGCCCGCCCGCCAATGCGTCAGCCACAGATACTGCTTGAGCCGTGGCAACAGCGGCTTGACGAGGTGACTGTCGTGCTGACCAGGGGGCTTGATGCTCTGGTTTCCGCGTTGGGCCGGCGGCTGGAAAAGGCAGGTACGGCCCTGACGGCACTTAGCCCGGCTGCAGTATTGGAGCGGGGCTACGCCATCTGCCGGCGCGGACGCGACGGGACTGTAGTCGCTACAATAGCGGCAGTCCAGCGAGGTGAGCCGGTGCGAGTTACGGTAACGGTGCGAGTTACGGTAACTGACGGGAATATATTCGCGGATGTTACCGAAGTCAGTGTTGACTAAAGCCGGTTAGGATATGATTATGGAGGAATCCTGGGAAGACCTGAAATTCGAGGAAGCTCTAACTCAACTCGAAGAGATTGTCGCCGAGCTGGAAGAAGGAGAATTGTCTCTGGAGGAGGCGGTGGAGAAGTTTCAGAGAGGTATGGCTCTGAAGCAGCTCTGTGAGCGCCGACTGGGCGAGGCCGAGGCCAAGATTGAAGAATATATCCCCGATGAGGAGTCCGAACAGGAGACAGAATCACTGTTTGAGTAGCTGAATTATGAGTGAACTTTTGGAGAACATACAATCGCCGGCTGATTTGAAATCGCTGTCACTGAGTCAGTTGTATACTCTAGCTGGAGAAATCCGCGAGCGGATCATCGTGACTACTGCGCAGACCGGCGGGCATCTGGCTCCCAGCCTGGGAGCGGTGGAGCTGACTATTGCCCTGCACCGAGAGCTTAATTCGCCCATCGATAAGATCATCTGGGACGTGGGGCATCAGTGTTATGCGCACAAACTGCTGACCGGCCGGCAGAAAGAATTCGCTAATCTGCGTCAGTATGGAGGGCTTTCCGGCTTTACCAGGCGCCAGGAGAG
>JALGTD010000101.1 GCA_029821515.1 Candidatus Zipacnadia bacterium
ACTTATTCTGGCCAATCAGTGGCGGTAGTTGGTGGTAGCTTTGACCCGATTCATTATGGACACCTGCTGCTAAGCGAACAGGTGGGTGAACGCTACCGCCTGGAATTGGTCATCTTTGTGCCTAATCGCCTCTCGCCATTGAAAAACCAAGAGAGCGTCTCGGCTGCGCAAGACAGGTACGCAATGGCGGAGCTGGCCGTGTCTGACAATCCTCGCTTTGCGGTCTGTGATTGTGAGATAGACCGTCCCGGTCCCTCCTATTCCATAGACACTATTCGTGCGCTTCGGCAAATGTTGTCACCAGAGGTAGAGATTCTGTTTGTCACGGGCGCCGACGCAGTTTTGGAGTTGCCTGAATGGCGCGAGCCTGATGCCATTCTGTCCGAATCACAGGTGATAGCCGCGAATCGGCCCGGATTTGACCTGCAGAGAATGAGCGCAGTTCTGGGACCGCAGCGGGCCAGCAAGATAGAACTGTTAGATATGCCGATGCTGGATATTTCGTCCACCGACATCCGCCAGCGCGTCGGTCAGGGGAGGAGCATCAGGTATCTCACCCCTCCTGCGGTCATTGATTACATCAAGCAGCATAATCTGTATCAAACTGCCCGGTAAGCCCGGCCAGGGACATTTGATATGAAGCAGTCTGGAAGATTCTTGGACATAGCGTTGTATATGGTAGCCGCCGTGGTGGTTGTTATGGGGGCGCTCGGTGCGGTGAGCGCTTTGATGAATCCTTCCAGTCCGCCGGGCGACAGTTCAGCCCAGCGGCAGGTCGGGATTCTCCAACGGTTCAGAGAACCCTTCCCGGGCCGGACGCGCATCAATGTACTTTTGCTTGGTTCGGACGACGTGGATAATATTGGTCGTTCGGACACCATTATGGTTCTGTCTCTCAATCCCCGACTCAAGCACACTGCAGTCCTGTCAATTCCCCGTGATTCACGAGTGCAAGTACCCGGCCATGGCCTGGATAAGATCAACAGCGCATACGCTTACGGCGGGGTTGAACTCGCGCAGAAAACGGTTGAGCAATTATTGGGCATGCACATTGACTATTACGCCCAGGTCGGTTTCGATGCCTTTGTGGATGCAGTGGATGAGCTTGGCGGGGTAGATATTGATGTGCCCGACCCATTTGGAACAGGTAAGGGCATGGTCAAACACACCTATTATGACTCCATCAACTTGAAACCCGGCTACCAACATTTGGACGGCAAACAGGCACTTCAGTTCGCCCGTTATCGGAATGACAGCGACATTGAGCGTGCCAAACGCCAGCAGCAACTGTTACGTGCTTTGGTTGATCAGAAACTCAATGTTATGAACTCCCACCGCTTGCTGGCGGCGGGCAGCAAAATCATTGAGCGACTGAATACTGATATTGACTGGTGGACCGCGTACGATTTCTTGCGTGTGCTGCGGCAGATACCGGCTGCTGAGATCATGGTCGCCACTGTACCCATCGGGGATAGTTCCATCAACGGGATATACTACGGGGAGGTGCACGAACACGATCTGCGAGAGCTACTGGCCGAGATCAATAGCCACTTGAGCGGAGCTCCGATGCTGGCGGCAACTGTTGATGTGCGCAATGGCAGTGGTGTTGCAGGTGCTGCCAGCGTGGCTGCTGAAAGGTTAGCTGAATCCGGATTTGAGATTGCCGATATCGGCAATGCCAGCAACTTTGAGTATCGCAGGACTGTTATAAGTCACCGCACGGGGGAGCGCGAGGTAGCGAGGAGAGTTAAGGAAGTGCTGGCAGTGCCCGATGCCCAGCTCATTGAGCAGCACGACTGGGATGATAGTGATGAGCTTAAAGCTGTTGTAGTACTTGGCAAGGATTTTGCTGCTAATAGTATGGCGGCGCGATAAGCGCGTTGATATATAATTGACGGGCAATATGACACGCTGGAGACAAGTGCTGAGACGGGAGAGGAGTTGTCGCTTTTGGAAGAGAGTTCACAAGACCACGCCCTGATTGCTGCTGAGGGCGCCAATGAAGCCCGGGCTTTGGACATAGTTATTATAGATATGCGCGCATTAACTGCCATCTGCGATTATTTTGTCATCTGTCACGGCCGTTCGCCAATTCATACTCGTTCGGTGGCCGACGAGATTGAAGAAGCTATGGAGCGGCGGCAACTTGCTCGGCATCACCGCGAAGGCCGTGCTCAGGCCACCTGGATAGTGCTGGACTACCTTGACGTTGTTGCGCATGTTTTCACTGAAGAAGCTCGCAACTTTTATGCGCTGGAGCACCTGTGGGGTGATGCCCCCCGTATTCAGCCGGTCCTGGGAGTTCCTGGCGACTCAGAATAATACCATCCTGGCCAGGAGCAAGTGAGCTTATGAACAGCGACAATGCTCAACAAATGCCCGAAATGGACCTGGAGCATCTTTATGAGAAGCTGCACGCAGCTTTGCACTACCAGCGGGTAGAGGAAGCCGAAAAGACGGCCCACGAGCTGCTGGAGGTAGCTCCCCGAGGTACGACCAGTTGGGAGTTATGGGGCGATGTGCTGTTGGCGCAGGGCAAGCTGGAAGAGGCTGCCGACGCTTTCAAAAAGGCGGTTGAGCTGGAACCAGCTAATGCCGATGCTGAACGCAAATATGCCAGTGTTCAGCTTGATCTACAGCGAATCAAGTGGCAGCGTGAGACTCTGGAAAGCGGGGACCTGTCCCGGTTTCGCGGGGTGGCCGGCAAAGAGCCGGCCACTGCAGCAGCTCGCTCGGCGCTATTCCCTGGCCTGGGCCAGGTTTACAACGGCGAGTATGAAAAAGGCCTGGTGATGTTCTTTGTTGGTATGGCTCTGCTCATTCCCGCGGTGCAGTTGGTGGTTGCCTGGCTTTCACCGGAACAGTCTCCCTCTGGGCTTGTCACGTTTTTGGGATACTTTGGTCTATTTGGCGGCATTGCCTTGTATGTTTTTGGTGTGTACGATGCCTATCGCGGCGGCCAGGAGGAGAAAGGCCAACCCTTGATTTCTCCGCCAACTGAGCTCCAGGACAAAGAGGAATGATCCGCTGTGGCCGATGAATCCCCCGCCAGGCTGCTGGGTAAGGTCCTGCGGCTGGAGGCCAGCGGGGGTTGCCAGGACCGGGCTACTACCGGGGGGATGGCCGACTTTATGTGCCGGTGGCTGCCCCGGATAACTGCTAGTGCTCCCCAGCAGCAAGCCGAAGCACTGAGTCAGCTTGAGGAGAAGTTTGAAGCATACTCCGACTTATCCCCCCAGCAGCGCGCCGGTTTGGTTGATCAGGCTCTCGACCTGTTGCAGGAACTGGCGACTGACCAGCCAGAGGCTGAATCAGCCGAGGGCGAGATCGACCAAGTGTGCTGGGATGACTCGGTTGCACAGCTTAAGGGAGTCGGCAACAAGCGAGCTGAACTGCTGGCGGCCCTGGAAATCTACACTATTGGTGACCTGCTGCTGCACTGCCCGCTGGGCTACGAAGACCGCAGCCAGTTGACGCCGATTGCGAACCTGGAACATCGCCAACGACAGACGCTGCAGGTAGAAGTGACTGGCAAGGGTCAGATCATCAGAAGCGGGAAGCTGACCATCGCACGGGTGCCCGTCCGCGATGAGACCGGCCAGTGTACGCTGGTATGGTTCAATCAGCCCTACCGGGCCAGTATGTACTCGGCGGGTACGGAATTGGTGGTTACCGGCAGCGTCCGGGTGGGTAAGAAGCGGCCTACTGTACGGGTACAGGAGGCCGAGCAAGTCGAGAACCTTCCTGAGGACTGGCAGGATCGGCTGGTGCCGGCTGGTGCCTCGCTATGCGGTGACTACAGGGCTTTCACAAACGATGCTGCGTCGACTGATCACCCAGGCACTGAGGTGCTGCCGTGCGGTTCCTGCCGGACTGGTTCCGGCTAGCCTTGCGAGCCAGCAAGATCAACCTAGCTTGCCGTGGGCGGTAGCTTATGCCCACAGGCCTGCCGATGCCGAGGAAGCCCGTCAGGCTCAGGCCCGCCTGACCTACGAACGGCTCTTTGCCCTCCAGGCCGCGTTGGCCCAGCGCCGACACAATGTCAAGCAGCACAACGAGCAGTCCGTCGTCGCCTGTGATGGCGTGTTGGCTGAACTGTCAGAGACATTGCCGTTTACCCTCACTGAGGCGCAGCGGCGGGTTATCAAGCAAATACTGGCTGATCTGGTCAAGCCTGAGCCGCAGTATCGGCTTATCCACGGCGATG
Organism: Candidatus Zipacnadia bacterium; assembly: GCA_029821515.1. GTDB lineage: Bacteria > Armatimonadota > Zipacnadia > Zipacnadales > Zipacnadaceae > JALGTD01. Next base: position 4,208 of record JALGTD010000101.1, read on the forward strand.
TTGGCTCCGGCAAGACCGTAGTTGCTGCCGCAGCCTTGCTGGCGGCGGCGCGGGCTGGCCGACAGGCGGCGATGATGGCTCCCACCGAGATCCTGGCCGAACAGGACTGGGCAGTCATCTCGGAACTGTTAGAGCCGTTTGGCGTCGCACCGGTGCTGTTGATCGGCAGTATTGCAGAAGCCGACAAGCGAGTCATATACGAAGACCTGGCTGCCGGTCGCATTGCCTGTGTGGTTGGTACACATACACTGTTTCAGGAAAGCGTGGAATTTGCTGATCTGGCGGTGGCAGTGATAGACGAGCAGCAACGTTTTGGGGTGTCCCAGCGAGCCCGCCTGGCTGAGAAGGGTGACGGGACAAACATACTGGTTATGTCGGCCACGCCCATACCGCGGACTCTGGCTCTGACGGCGTACGGGGATTTCGATGTCTCGGTGGTTGACGAGCTGCCGCCAGGTCGCCAACCAGTCCACACTGAACTGCTGACCAGGCGGCAAAGATCCCAGGCCTACGAAACGGTCATTGCCCACGTTGGGCGGGGTCGCCAGGCTTTTATTGTCTGTCCGGTCATCGAAGAGGCTAAGAACAAGTATGTGACTGCGGCTGAAGAGCTTTATAGACATCTCAGCGGTCACGTCTTTCCCAACTTGAATCTGGGCCTGGTTCACGGCCAGATGCCCAGCGACGAGCGCGAGGCAGCGATGGCAAAGTTCCGGGCAAGCAAAATTGATGTGCTGGTGGCTACCAGCGTCGTCGAGGTCGGCGTGGATGTGCCCAATGCTACCGTGATGCTGGTGCAGAATGCCGAGCGGTTCGGCCTGGCTCAACTCCACCAGTTGCGAGGGCGGGTAGGACGAGGCAGCGAATCTGCCTGCTGCCTGCTGGTTACTGGCTCGGGTTCTCCTGAGGTCATTGATCGGCTGAACGTGCTGGTACGGACGAATGATGGATTTGAGATCGCCAGCGAGGACCTGGCCCGACGCGGTCCCGGCGAGCTGACTGGCACCCGCCAGCATGGCATCCCTGACCTGGAGATGTCCGGCCTGATGGGTGATACTAGGACACTGGTTCGGGCTCGAGAGGATGCTCTTAAGCTTATTGCTGATGACCCGCGCCTGGAGCAGCCTGCGCACCAGCCCCTGAAGGACTACCTGGCGCGGCACAGTCAGGAAGGGCAGGACTGGACGCTGTGAGCAAGGGATTGCGGGTCATCGCCGGCGAGGCTGGGTCGCTGCCGCTGAAAGTACCCCCGGGTGTGGATATTCGCCCCACCACTGATGCTATGCGCGAGACGCTCTTCGCCGGCCTGGCAACTGTGATACCGGGGGCGCGGTTTGCTGACTTATATGCGGGCAGCGGTGCGGTCGGCATTGAGGCACTCAGTCGCGGAGCAGAATTGGCTGTGTTCGTTGACAGTGATTCTAGCTGCACGGAGGTCATCAGGGCAAACCTGGCGAATACTAACCTAACGGAGGGGAGAATAGTGGTGCGGGGCCGACTGCCCGTAGTATGGACAGAGATCGCTCAGAGCCATGGGCCCTTTGATATAGTCTTTGCCGATCCGCCCTACGACAGTCCTGATCTGCCTGAATTGGTTGAGCGATTGGTTGTTGGCCAGGAGGGTGTAGTTCAGGGAGGGATCGTGGTCATTCAGCACGATCAAAATGAGTCACTGCTCCGTGATATTGAACCGGGCAAAGTCAAAAAGTTTGGGCAGAGCCGTCTCGACTTTTACTACCTTGGTGCCAGCGAGTAAGAGGGTAAGCTAATGACCACGCCGAGAACCGAGCGCATTGCAGTATGTCCGGGGAGCTTTGATCCTATTACCGAGGGCCATATGGACGTAATTCGGCGGGCCAGCCAGATGTTTGAGAGAGTCTTCGTGGCGGTGACGGGAGATTTGGACAAAGAGCCGATGTTTTCAGTAGCAGAGCGAGTAGCGATGGCTCGAGAAGCTTGCCAAGACCTGTCCAATGTCGCGGTGGACAGCTTTAGTGGGCTTGTGGTAGAATATGCCAAGAGACAGGGGGCTGTAGCTTTGATCAAGGGGCTGCGTGCGGTCTCGGACTTCGAGCGCGAGATGCAAATGGCCTGGATGAATCGGCAGCTAGCTCCTGAGGTGTACACGGTCTTTTTGGTTCCGCATCCTGATTATGCCTTCTTGAGTTCCAGCCTGGTCAAGGAAGTTGCCAGCTTGGGTGGCGAGGTCAGTCAGTTCGTACCTGCTACTGTCTTCAAGCGACTGCAGGATAAGGTGGGCGGATCGCAGTAAATATTGACGCGTCAGGGAGGGTGTCGCAATGGATATACTGGCCCTAATTGAAGAGCTTGAAGTGATGGGCGAGGCTGGGGAGAGGTGGTATACTCGTGTTATCCCCGGCTTCATTGGCAAATCAGTAATGAATGCCGAAGAGTTTTTCGATCTGCTCCATCGGTTGCGCTCGGCCTTGCCCGAGGAGATGAATGTAGCCAATCAGGTTAGTCGCGACCGCGAACGCATCTTGCAGGAGGCCCACGAGGAGCGCGCCAAGATTCTGGGGGCCTCCCGCGAGCAGGCTCAACTGCTGGTCTCCAACGATGAGATCGCTAAGCAGGCCGAGCAGCGGGCCGAACAAATACTGGACGAGGCTCATGTTGACGCTCAGGCCATTCGTGCCGAAGCTGAGACGTGGGCGCGGGGCATTGTCGAGCGGCTCGACAATTATGTCGATCGTATATCGGCGACGATCGACAAGACCCGCAAAGCCCTGCTCACTGAGCCTGCCATCGTAGGGAGCCGTCCGTCAGTTGGCGAAGAAGACTAAAGAGACTGCGCAGACCACAAAGACTTCCAGGGTCAATGCGACGGTCGTGCTATCTTGGGCAGTTACCTATCTTTTCGTTGCTCCGCTATGCGTCAGAGCCTTCCCCTTATCTTGATGTTAGATTAGTCTCCCGTAGGAGAAATGTCTCGTGATAGTGCTGGTAGTCAATTGTGGCAGTTCTTCTTTGAAGTACGAGCTGTTTGATGGCGATGAGTCTCTGTCTCGTGGCCTGGCCGAGCGTGTGGGGATAAACGGAGGCGACGATGCCATTTTGACCCACGAATACGGTGAAGAGAGCATAGCTAAGGTCAGGGCTCCTATGCCGGATCATACGGTTGCCTTTAGCTATGTCGTTGAGGTGCTGACCGATTCTGAGCACGGTCAGATTGAATCTCTTCAAGAGATTGAGGCAGTCGGCCACCGTGTGGTCCACGGCGGCGAGCAGTTCACCGAGTCGGTTCTGATTGACGATGAGGTTATTGCTGCGATTGAAGATTTCTGTGAGCTGGCTCCACTGCACAATCCTCCCAACTTGGAAGGTATTCGCGCCTGTCGGCAGCGCTTGCCGGATATCCCGATGGTAGCGGTCTTTGATACTGCCTTCCACCAGACGATGCCAGCCCATGCTTTTGTTTACGGACTGCCCTACGAAATGTACCGAGACCATAACATCCGCCGGTACGGCTTCCACGGCACCTCTCATCGCTACGTGGCTATTGAGGCGACGCAGTATCTGGAAGAAGCAGGAATTCCCCGCGACCGGCAGAAAATCGTTATCTGTCACCTGGGTAATGGGGCCAGTGTTACCGCCGTTAGCGGTGGCTGTTCTGTTGACTGCTCGCTGGGCTTTACCCCGCTTGAAGGGCTGTTGATGGGCACGCGTAGTGGCGATCTGGACCCGGCTATCCCGTTGCATTTGATCCGCGCGATGGATATGGATGCCGCTGAGGTGGATCAGCTTCTTAATACAAAGAGCGGGCTTTTAGGCATCTCGGGCGTGAGCAGCGATATGCGCGATATTATGCAGAGTGCTCGGGATGGCAACACGCGGGCCCAGTTAGCCGTGGACATATTCTGCTACCGCGTAAGGAAATATATCGGGGCTTACGCCGCTGCTATGGGCGGCTTAGATGCGGTGGTCTTCACCGCCGGGATTGGCGAAAATGCCCCCGAGATTCGCCGCGACTGCGTGCAGGGCCTTGAGTTTATTGGCCTGCATCTCGACGATGCAAGCAATAACATCGTTGGCGATGACCAGGAGGTTGTTGTTATTAGCACAGCTAACAGCCCTGGCTACATTCTGGTAATCCCCACCGACGAGGAACTAATGATCGCTCGCGACACTGCTCGGGTTGTAGCTGATCTGGCTCAGTAGGTGATGATGCATCTTCTGGGGTAATTTGTGGCTACGATTGCTCTTTGTCAGCGACCAGTTCCAGATTGATGTCAAACTCGATTGCTACTTCAAACAACCGCTGCCAGGGCAGCTCCACGCGGGTCTCCTCCAGTTCGGCCAGTACGATATCGTTGCGCTCCTCATCTCCGCCGACTTGCACGCAGTTTTTGCCCCAAAAGTGATTCATCCACAGATCGGCGGCTGCCTCCGATAGCTGGTTGCTCAATACCTGCTGAACCCGAGGGTACAACTCCGTAAGATCAGAACTACCGTCGTCAACTGCTTTGCGCAATTGTTCTTTGATCTGGGGACGCAGCCGCGTCTGGTAGAGCCAATCATCCACCAGACTCAAGAATAGCAACTGCACGTGGGCCCGTTCGGTATTGATTAGTGAATTGAGCAGTTGCAGATAGCGCATCGGAGCGAAGCTGGTAAACAGATGTGCCAGGTCAAAAGCGCCTTTGTCTTGACGAGCAATCAGGCGGAGAGTGGCGTGGGCCAGCGCTGAACCAATCGAGTTGGCCGCGGTATTCCAGCCCGAGAAGGCGAGCAGCTCTGCCAGGTCCAACTCGCTGTCGAGTAGGGCATTGACCAGCTCGTCGTCTGCCCCATTGGGGGTAGCGACATCACAGATAGCTATGCCCCGGGTGTCGGCCACCTGCTCAATATCCGTCAATGACTTGCGAATTAGCGACTCACGGTCCTCCTCATCTGACTCTTTGGGTGGATTGACCAGCAGAATCAGGTCGGCTTCCGCGGCCTGCTGGGTCAGGCGTCCGCCTACTACATCCACTTGCGCGGCTACTGTTTCGCTGATGCTGCGGTCTTCGTAGGCGGCTATCCGTTCGCTGGCGGCCGGATCAATCCATTGCACCTTGACCGCGGGCTGCTTTTCCATGTGTCGGTGGACAAAACGCGCGAACAGCGTCATGCCGACTTCGTCAGCGCCAGGGTAGATCATTGCCTGTTCGTCTACAGCCAGTTCACTAATGCGATCTTGCAACCGGGCTTGTTCAACTTTGTGCAGCCCTGCTTGACCGGCGTCGTCCTGAGGCAGCACGAGGAAATCTATCCTGTCGGCCGCCAGCTCCTCGATGGCGTGAAGGTTGATCTGGTGGTTGCGCTCCCGCACTTGCCGGTAGCGCTGTAGGACAGCAGCCGGTATACTGGTGCGCAATCCCTCCCAATATTGGCTTTCTGCGTCGCTTCTGTCGGCTTCCGCCACCAACCGTGAGTATTGTTGTAGCTCCTGGTGGTAGTCATCCAGGC
>JALGTD010000102.1 GCA_029821515.1 Candidatus Zipacnadia bacterium
ATCACCAGGCAGATGATCAGCACCGGCTCAACCGCCAGATGCATCATTATCTCCCGCCCCGCGCCCATCATCGAGTAGGGACTGGCACTGACGAGCCCAGCAAGAGCTACCATTACCGCGGCGATGGTAATGAAGTAGGCGAAGACTATCATATCGCCGTACCCGCCCAGTGGTGGCTTTAGACCCATCGGCGTCAGAAGCGCCGCCGCCAGAATAGCGGCCAACGCTACCATAGGGGCATAGCGCAGCACCAGGCTGGGCGAGGACTCCAGGTCTTCTTTGCCCAGCAGCTTGAACAGGTCATAGAAGGGCTGGATGATGGGCGGGCCCTGGCGCGAGTGCACTCGGGCCTTGACCATCTTGCGTACCACCCCCGCCAGCAACGGACCTCCCAGCAAAGCCAGCCCCAGATTGATTACAAAGGTCATTGTCTTACCCTTTCTTTGTTCCCCTCATCTGCTGCCACCGACAAGTTCTACACGGCACCTCACATCGCGAACAGTACAATAACCGCCAGCGCCGCTCCCACGATCACCCACAGCATGTAGAGCTGAGGAACTCCTGCGTGAGTGAGCCGGATGGCCTGAATAATGCGCTCGCCCAACCGCAAGCCTGGATAGTACAGCCAACTATCAATGTTGAGCGCCCGCAAAATCGCGCTGGGCCGCGGCAACCTGGGCAAGGGAATAGACGGATATATGTTGGCAAATAGTCGGTTAAATGGCAACAGGAAGCTGTGCACCGGATAGCGCACCTCGGCGAACGGGTGCTCCTCGCCAGAAAGCCACATCGGCACGGTACGGGTCTGGGCCCCGCCCATCCGCGAGATAAAGTAGGCCAGCGCCAGGCACCCGGCAAAAGCTATCAGGACAACTACTGCCCCCCAGGCGCCGTTGCCCGCCCCGCCGAGATTGATGTTGACCGTAAGTGGCGAACTGCCAAACACAGAGGCATACGCTGGGGAATAACCCCAGGGCAGAATTCCGCTCACTGCAGCGTACAGAGGCCTCATCGCTACTACGGGCAGCACCCCGAACAGTATACAGAAGATGCCGAGTACCACCTGCGGAATTACCATACTTGCCGGCACTTCCCGGCGTTCCACCTCCGAACCAATGTCGAGCCTACCCAAGAACAACATCCCCAGAAACTTCAGGAACGAGGCCAGCGTTACCGCCGAGATGAAAATGGCAACAATGGCCAGGAAGACGAATAGCGGCATCTCGAACCCGCCCACTATGCTACTTGCGAAAATGAGCCATTTGCTGACGAAGCCGTTGAGTCCCGGTATTCCCGCAATTGCCAGGGAGGCGACTATTGCGGTGACCGCGGTCACCGGCATTATCTGCATCAACCCGCCGGCTTTATCCATATTACGGGTACCGGTCCGGTACTCCGCTGCGCCCGCGTTAAGGAACAGAAGCGGCTTGAAAAGCGCATTGTTGACCACATGAAACAGGCCGGCCAGCAGGGCTACAGTAGCCACTGGTGGGCTGATGCGAAGCAGGGCGAGTCCCACGCCAATGGCCAGCCACATATAACCGGTCTGCCCAATAGCGTGAAAGGTTAGCAACCGCTTTGAATCGCTTTGTTGAAGGGCAGTGATTGTACCGACAAAAATTGAAATCGTACCCAGTAGCGCAATTACAATTCCCCAAACGGTAGTCATGTGCGACATCGGCAAGAAAGCCGTAAGAACTCGGAGAATTCCGTACACACCCAGCTTGCACATCGTGCCGACAAATGCTGCCGAAGCTCCGGTCGGGGCCGCCGGGTAGGCATCTGGCATCCAGAAGCCAAATGGCAAAATGCCGGCTTTGGTGGCAAAGCCGATCACAAATAGTCCCAACAGCACGTGAACGAGGGCGGGGCTGGTCACCATCAATCCGCTCATCGCCGTGTGCAGGGCAGCGAAATCAAACGAGCCAACCCGCACATAAAGCACCACTGTTGCCACCAGCATACACATTGTAGCAATGTGCGTAGCAATGAAGTATCGGAGGCCGGCCCGCTGCGCCTCCGGCCTGCTTGTATCGAAAACAACCAGCACATAGGACGTCAGCGTCATAAACTCCCAGAAGACCAGGAAAAACAGCATATTGTGCACTGAGACCACACTGATGACACTGGCAAAGAAGAGCAGTAGCAGCGGGTAGTACCGCACCAGGCTGTAGCGCTGGTAGATTCGCATATAGCGGATGGAATATAGGGTAGTGCATACCGCGACCAGAGAGGTGATGAGTAGGAATATCGCGCTCAGCCCGTCCACGGTGAAGATCAGAGAGCTGTTCAGCGAGGCGATGGTCAGCAGCACAGTTCCCTGAATGGGAGCCACGGTCAGCGCTTGCCAGGCAGCCATCGTCACCCAGATGGAGGCGATGAGCACGGTTACAAATGCTACCAGCCCACAGGCAAGGCGGGACTTGCTGAGCAGTGCCGTCAGAATGGCACCGACAACCAGCAGGATTAGCGCAGAAGTCAACAGGGCAATACCGGTCATTACTGGTTCACATCCCCAGCGGTATGTGCTGGATTAGCGGAAATGCAAAGATGGGTACGACCAGGCATAGGATCGACAGAATGATAAGCACCGCTCCCATGATTGGGGTAGAGCCGCTCACGCGGGCAGTGGCCGGCGACGGCTCGCCCAGGAATATACGCTGGCCAATCCACAGGAAGAAGCCAAAGGCAATCAGGCTCTCGATCAGTAGCAGGATAGATATCACCGCACCCAGTCCGCCAATCTCGAAGCCGCCAGTTATAATCATAAATTTGCTCCAAAAACCCGCGAACGGTGGCACCCCAGTGACCGTGAAGACACCCACGAAAAAGGCCAGGGCAAGCAGCGGCAGTTTCCTGCCCACTCCCGACAGTTCCGAGATCCGCCTGGTACCGGTGTAGTAGGTCAGCATCCCCACTGCCAGGAAGAGCAAGCCCTTGCCACAGCCGTGCGCGGCGATGTGCAGCAGCCCGCCCTCGAACGCAGTTGCCGAGCCCCACACGCCCAGGGCACAGGCAATCAGTATGTATCCCAGGTGCGAGATAGTGGAAAGCGCCAGTATTTTCTTGAGGTCATCCTGGAATAAGAACAGGAAGACAACAATGAAGATTGTACCCACTGCCATCAGTCCGGTCAGCAGCCCCATTCCGTAGGACAGCCCGTAGCTGCCCGAGACAACTCGCGCCATCAGAAAGACTCCGGCCTTGACCATCGCGGCTGCGTGCAGATAGCAACTAACCGGGGTGGGCGCGGCCATAGCATCGGGCAGCCAGGTAAAGAAAGGAAACTGAGCGGCTTTGGCCCAGGCGCCAATAAGCAGGAAGACGAAGACCAGGTTGCGCACTTCCGGGCTGAGTCGTCCCAGCGCATCAAAGGCGAAGGGATTGCTGTCCAGGCTCAGATACAAAACCACCAGTGCCAGCATAAAGAACAGACCACCGATGGCAGTCATTATCAGAGCCTTGAAGCCGGCGCGCAGTGATGCTTCGTCCTGGTAGTGAGAGATGAGCGCCCAAGAGCAGATGGTGGTAAGCTCCCAGAAGATAAACATCTGCAGGAAGTTGCCCGAGACTGCTATGCCGACCATTGCCCCCAAAAACAGCAGCATCCAGGCATAGTACCTGCCCTTGTTTTCTCCGGCGGGATGCTCGACGTTGTTGGGGCTGAGATACTCAGAGGAGTAGACAACCACCAGAAACCCGATGACCGTCACCATAAAGAGCATCAGCGCGCTCAGGGCATCTATGGACAGCTCGAAAACCAGGGGAGCTTGACCCGTCTCGCCGCCCAACATCGCCAGTCGGCCCAGCGGAACAGTTATGGTGCTGCCCAGGTTGCCAAATACGCCACCGATGGCACCTAGCGCCAGCACCAGCGTGATAGCCGCAAAGATGGCAGCCACGACGTCACTGACGCGTTTTTTGAGGAAGATGCATAACAGTGCTCCGATGAGAGGAGCAGCTACTAAGGGCACCAATAGCTCGCGGGCCGATATTTCTGATAGTACACTCATTTATCTACTCTCTGCAGTCCGCCTTAGTAGGCCTTAATTGAAGTTGGGTACGACTATCTTTATGCTAACTATGAGCAATATTGCCTGCTGCAGCCAAGACAGCTTTTATTCACCGATAAGGCGGTTGACCTTCTCCAGCAGGTCATCAACCGCAACAGGTTTATCAATCCACGCCTGCACCGGCAGAAATTCACCAGGCTCGTAAGTGCCATCGGTCTGATCGGGATAGAAGCGCAGCTCGGTCGTCTCGTGAATGCCCGTCGCCATGATGATGGGAACATTACTCAGGGCCTCGTCTTCCATCTGTCGCATCTTCCAGACCAGATGGAAACCTTCGGTCCCCTCCGGCATCATCACATCAACGATCATAAGGTCCGGCTTATCGGCAACCGCGACCGCCTCGGCCTTCTCTTTGGAGCCAGCCGTCAGCACCTCGTATCCCTGCGACTCCAACGCCACTTGAAGCGTGCGGACAATATTGGGCTGGTCGTCTACAATTAGTATCTTTGCCATTGCTGCGCCTTCCCTGTGACTGTCCTATCGGCGAGACCACTACTGGTTGTTACTCGCCCTTCATCTGCTGCATCTCGGCATAAGTAAAAACCGGCCCGTCCAGGCATACGTATTTGTCGCCGATGGTACAGTGCCCGCATTTGCCGACGCCGCACTTCATATGTCGCTCCAGCGAAAAATACATATTCTCATCGGCAATACCCTTTTGGCGACACTCAGCCACAACGAAAGGATACATAACCGCCGGCCCGACAATAATAGCCGAGGTCTGCGGCCCATCTATCTCCAGCGGCCCGAACAGTGTAGTGATCAGGCCCACATTGCCCTCCCAACTGTCGTCGTCACCCTTCATATCAACAGTCTGCTTGCAGACTATGTCGGGCGACTGCTCCCAGTCCGCAAGATCGTCCTTGTAGACCCGGTCACCCGGCGTGCGTGCCCCGTATAGCAGCGTCACATTCCGATAATCACTGCGGTGGTCGAGTAGATATAGTAGCGAGGCCTGCACTGCCGGTAGACCAATGCCGCCAGCGACAACCAGAATATCTCGCCCCATGAAGTCCTGAAGCGGGAAGCCGTTGCCCCTCGGCCCCCGTATCCCCACGTAGTCGCCTTTCGTCAACTCGTGAAGAGCTGCGGTGACCTCCCCTCCGGAGTACTGGCGCACAGTTACCTTGATAGCGTCAGTTCGGGCCGGTGACGAGGCAATGCAAAAGGGTGCCTCCCCCTTCCCCAGTACCGAGAGCATACAGAACTGGCCCGCCTGGAAGTTGAAGGGTTCCTCGTCAGTAAACTTGAGCGCAAAAGTCTTCTCCGTTGGTGTCTCTGAGCGAATGCTTTCGATTATTGCCGGCCGGGGAATATGATCAACTTGCTCCATTTTTTCTCCCTTGTAGCTCTCCTAGCTTGCTGCTTCGGTTTCGGACTCGCGCACACGCGCGCAAACCGTAGGCATGTCTATCTGACCCAGGCAGGTAATAACACATCGTCCGCAGCCTACACAGCCATAGCGCCCGTACTGCTCGTGGTAGTCGTAGCTAAGCTTATGGTAAGCATACCAGCGAGCACGCGAGGCGGCGGTGGCCCGAGGAATATGACCCGTAGCTTCCCGGGTGAATCCCCCCAGGCGGCACGAGTCGGTGCGCCTAATGCGGGCCCCGCTGGTATCATCATATTCTACATCCACAACATCGTAGCAAGTGCAAACCGGACACAGGTACGAGCAGCCGCCACAGCTATAGCAATCGTGGCCAATAGTCTCCCAGATCTCCGGATTGACCTTTTCCGCGGTAATGCGGCGCACTGCCGCCGCCAGGTAAGATTTAATTTCAAGCTGCTGCTCCATGACCTCGCGGGTTTGCGCCTCCCGCACCTCCAACAGTTCATCGGCAGCCGCACCGAGCAGGCCCTGCCACTGCTGGGTGATGCGCTGCCCTTTCTCAGTCGCAACTTCGACC
>JALGTD010000103.1 GCA_029821515.1 Candidatus Zipacnadia bacterium
GAGCATACCAGCGGCGCGGACATTCTCATCGTCGCCGTTGGGGTACCGGGTCTCATCAAGGGTGATATGATCAAGCCGGGCGCGGCGGTAATTGACGTGGGCATCAACCGCGTGAAGGACCCTGAGACTGGCAAGCGAAAGACGGTTGGCGACGTGGCCTTTGACGAAGCTGCGGAGGTCGCCGGCATTATCACGCCGGTACCCGGCGGCGTCGGGCCGATAACCACGGCGATGCTGCTGCAGAGCACCCTGCGGGCAGCGCAGGCGTAAGTGGACCAATAGAGAAACGCATGGCACGACAGGCGAGACGCCTGTCCTACTGCACTGACGGGAGGACAAACTATGAAGCTGTCTCAGGCATTTGCAGAACAAGACTTTGTGATAACTGGAGAAGTCGGGCCGCCCAAGGGGGCAACTGTCGAGGAGGTACTCGAAGGCGGGCGGACTATGAAGGATTATGTGACGGCGGTTAACGTCACTGACAACCAGAGCGCGGTAATGCGGCTGGGGTCGCTGGCCGTCTCGCGGCTGCTGAAAGAAGAGGGTATCGAGCCGGTCTTTCAGATGGTGTGCCGCGACCGCAATCGCATCGCGCTCCAGTCCGATCTGCTCTCCGCTGAGGTCCTGGATATTGATAATGTTCTCATTATCACCGGTGACCATATGGCGCTGGGCGATCATCCCGGAGCCAGGCCGGTCTTTGGCCTGGATTCGGTGCAACTGCTGGAGGTGGCCAGGGGCCTCAACGAGGGCCACGATATGGAAGGCAATGAGCTGGAAGCGCCTACTGACCTGTGCCTGGGTGCGGTGGTCAGTCCGGCCAGCGCACAGTTGGATATGCAGATTATAAAGCTAAAGAAGAAGGTCGAAGCTGGTGCCGAGTTCATCCAGACGCAGGCTGTCTATGACCCGGTCACCTTCGGAGAGTTTATGGAGAAGGTGGAGGGTCTGGGTGTGCCGATAATGGCGGGGATTGTTCCGGTTAAGTCGGCGGGGATGGCCAAATATATGAATGCTAATGTCTCCGGCGTACAAGTACCTGAGGAGATTATCCAGCGGATGGCTGACACCCCTAAAGAGGACCGAAAGAAAGTCGCTACCGAGATAACCGCCGAGTTCATTCGCGACATCAAAGACATCTGCCAGGGCGCGCATATTATGCCGCAGGGCTGGGATGACATCGTGCCCGGCGCAGTAAAGCTGGCCGGCTTGGCGGATTGAGTCAGCACCTTCAGACTAGTCGACGAGTCTCCTGGCGGGCGGAGTTTAATCGTGCTCATTCGCAGCGCGCAGATAAGCAGGGGAAAAGATCTCCTAAATAGATAAAATAAAAGCGAAGGAGTCATAGCGAGTAGTAAAACAAGGGAGGGGATATTGTGACCAAGGATATTGACGAGCAGGTACAACCTGAAGGGATGGGTGAAGAAATGGATCTGCAGGTGGAGGGGCGTGCGCCGCGCCGGAAAGGAGGCGGATTCTGGGCAGTGACGACCCTGATCTTTGTGGTGACTACTGCGGTGCTGGCCTGGCTTTACACCGTCCAGCTAGATGAACTGGCGGCATTGCGCGCCGAGGCTGACCAGGCAAGCAGTCAAGTGCTCAGGTTACGGCAAGCTAATAAACAAGTCTCGAGTCAACTTGCCGAACTAATGGACAAGCTCAGGGAGGTTGTGAATGTAGTAAAAGGGGTTGAGGGTGTTGAAGAGCCCCAAGGCACCGCCGAGCCGCCTGCGCCGGAAGCGGCAGCCCGACCCGCTGAAGTAGAGCCTGCCGAGGCGCCCGAGTCACAACCAGCCGAAATAGCCCAACCGGCTGAGGAGGAGCAGACCGAGGCTGGGCCGCAACCGGAGGCACCTGCGCCGCGAGTACGTCCGGTTCCTCTGCGCCGTTAGGGGAGCCGTTGGAGCAGCTCAACCAGGTATGGCTAACGGAGGGCTGCCGCTATATTATTATGGTAGCTATATAGCGGCGGACAAAATCCGTAGTGCCAAACTAACTCTCGGCTGGGCGATACTCCCAAAGAGGACCGAAAGAAAGTCGCTACCGAGATAACCGCCGAGTTCATTCGCGACATCAAAGACATCTGCCAGGGCGCGCATATTATGCCGCAGGGCTGGGATGACGTCGTGCCCGGCGCAGTAAAGCTGGCCGGTCTGGCGGATTGATGGAGAGCCTCCGGAGCAATTAGCTGACTTCGGTCGGATACAGCCATGTAATTTGCTCTTTTGAGCGCGGCGCTTGCGGGCGTCGTGCTGGTTCTGGTTGCCACAAACGGAGTTTTATGTTATTATTTATAGCCCGTGTGGCTCAAGCCGGTCGCGCGGAATGGTTCGGCGTTGACGGGAGGGACAGGTCGGGCAGCAATGGCAACTGGTGTGACCCTGCGGCAGCAGCGGGATTTTGACTGGCTGTTTGAATCGGGGCAGCGATACTACGACAAGTTGTTGGTGACCGTTGTGCGCCTGCGCTCGGGAAGTGACCAGGCGCGGGTTGCCTTTATAGTGGGGAGAAAGGTTGACAAGCGGGCGGTGGTGCGCAATCGCATCAAGCGCCGTCTGCGCGAGGCCTGGCGCCGCGAGGTGCCCCAGCCATCTGTCGGTGCTGATATCGCCTTTGTGGCTTCGCCAGCTTCAGCCCAGGCCAGCTATTGGGATCTGGCAGAAATAATGAAGGCGCACCTGGCGCAGGCTGGCCTGGCTTAGATTGCGCACAGTTGCGGAGGACTAACAGAATAGCAAGATGCGCAGACTCATTCAACGACTGTCAATTGGTGTAATCCGGTTGTACCAGCGGACCTTATCCAGATTGCTGCCGCCAACTTGCCGCTACCGTCCAACGTGTTCTGAATATGCTGTGCAGGCGGTCCAAGTCCACGGAGTAGTGGAGGGACTATGGCTGGGGTTACGACGGATACTGCGCTGTCATCCATTCGCCGTGGGGGGTTACGATCCGGTGCCGCGCCGGCCCAGTCGAGCGAATCAAGCTCCTAAGCAATCTACTGAAGCAAAGTTGAAGGATATATATGAGAAGAACCGTTAGCCACTACGCTGGGTTCCTGGTGCTGACAATGCTGGCACTGGGTATATTGTCTGCATCCCCTGTGATCTGGGCCGAGCCTCTGCCTGGCCAGGAAGGGCTACCTCCTGAGTTGGTCATCCAGGCTGTGCCCGCTCTCGATGATCAGATTGATGTCCTTGAGGATCTGGCCGACTATGCCGAAGAAAATGCCCCCGAGACCGGTTTCCTTGCCAGTCTGAAGAGCATGTTCTCAGGTGGCCAGGGGCCGCGGCTGGTCAACATCAGTGATCTGGCAGCCCATATTGAAGATCTCAAGGGCAATATCGTGGCAGTAGAAGCTGTCTATGAGGCACAGGACGAGGGGCAGGGTCTATTTCGCAGCATCGGTGTCAGTTGCCATTTGACCTGGGCTGGGGGGACTCAGCCTCAGGGCTTTCCTGACGCCGGGCCTGATGGCCTGCCCGCCCGAGTCGAGGGAACTGTTGAGGTCAATGAGCAGGGCGAACCTGTGATCAGAGTGCAGAAGCTGACCCCGGCCATGGCGCTAACCTTCATTCGCCTGGCCCGCGCTTACGAACTTGATGAAGAATACAAAGATGCCGTTGAGGCTTACCAGGCCGGTGCCCAGGCCAGTGGCACTTCTGGATATCAGTATGGCGCTTTCGCGCAGGTTCATGGTGCCGAAGTCGCGCTATCTCAGCTTAAGGATAAAGCCAAAGCGCGAGTGATGTATGACCGGGCATGGACCGCATATGCGGCAGGCGGTAAAGATGACTTCTATACCTGGACGCATCCGGCAAATGGCGATAAGTGGCAGAAGCAACTGATCCGTAAGACTATCGCCGAACCGCTTGATAGTCTGAAGCGAGGAGGCTTTTGGTACGGGCTGGTTAGTGCGTTCGTCAGTATCGCTGGTGGTCACAAGGCACTTGGCATAATCCTGCTGGCGATAGTGACCCGCTTGATGATCTATCCGCTGACCAAAAAGCAGCTTTCCTCGATGCAGGCGATGCAGGCAATTCAACCGCAGATAAAGCAACTGCAGAAGAAATATAAAGACGATAAGCAGAAATTCCAGGAGGAGTTTTGGAATCTCTCTAAGGAACACAATGTCAATCCGCTGGGCGGCTGCCTGCCCTTGATTGTTCAGATGCCCATATTGATTATGATCTACCGGGGTATTCGCGACTATGTTGTCCAGTTCGACGGAGCTTCGTTTCTATGGGTGCCCAACCTATCGCAGCCGGACATGCCTCTGCTGATAGCCTATGCAATCAGTATGTTCCTGTTCCAGAAGATGACCGAAAAGATGAATCCAGCCGCCGCCGCAGATCCCCAGCAGGCTCAGCAGCAGAAGATGATGGCATATCTGATGCCGGCAATGTTCTTCTTTCTGTTCCGGGGAATGTCGGCTGCCTTCATCCTATACTGGTTGAGTGCCAACCTGGTCTACTTCGGCGAGCATCTGTGGTATCGGCGCACGCACACTCCCGGAGAAGAATCGGAGAAGAGCAAAAAAAGTTCCAGTGGCTTTGTAGCGGCAATGGCGAAGATGGTGTCCGGAGCAACAGGCAAAGCCGAGAAAGAGGACAAAGCTGCCCCGCTGCCTCCCAGCTACGAGAAAACGCGAGCGGCCTCTGAAGGCAGGAAAATCGGTAAAGAGAAGGACGAAAAGAGGAAGTGAGCACACTGGGCATAGCCGGTTGATGGCCAGTGATTGGAATAGACAGGAAGGATAAGAGAGTATGCGTTCCGTAGAGATATCTGCTTCCAGCCTGGAAGAAGCCCGTAGGGCCGCTGCATTTCAACTTGGTGCTCCTGAGGAAGAGATCGAGATTGAAGTGCTGAAGACGTCTCACAAGGTCTTTGGTATCATAGGTTCGGGCGAATATCGCGTCCGGGCCACCTACGAAGAAGGCGCAGTCCAGTCGGCTGCTCCTGAAGCAGAGGCTGAAGTGTCTGCTGGCGAAGCTGGCCCGCAGTTGGCTGAGGCACCCAGTGAACCTGCTGCGGGGCTCCAGCCGCCTCCGCCAGTCACTGAGCAGCCGGATGATCCGAAGCAAGCAGTCGCCGAGCGAGCTCGCCAGCTCACTGAGGACATTGTTACGATGATCGGCATTGATGTCCCGGTTACGATTAGCAGCGTCGGAGAAGAAGAAGTTGAGATCGTAATGGAAGGTGACGACAGCCTGGGGCTGCTGATCGGGCAGGAGGGTAATACGCTCGACGCGCTGCAACTGATTGTGGCTATCGGAGCCAACAAAGGCATCGAGGACGGCTGTCGGGTAATCCTGGACACCTCTGGCGGATACCGCGAGCGCCACCGCGAGCATCTGTGCCGCCAGGCCCAGCAGGCTGCCGAAGAAGCTCAGGCCACCGGGCGCGAAGTCGTTATGAGTGACCTGAAGAGCTATGAGCGGCGCATAGTACATATGGAGCTGGCCGACGAGCCAGGCGTAGAAACCTACTCCGAGGGCGAAGGGCGCTACCGCCGTCTGGTGATCTCGCCGGTCAGCAATGAGTCACCAGACTGATAAGTCAGCGAGAGTGATGGCATGACCAACCCCCGCAAGCTGGTTGACCTGCAGCAGTTGCGCGCGATTATCGCCGACCTGCGCGCCGCCGGCCAGCGCGTGGTCTTTACCAACGGGTGCTTTGACATCATCCACCCCGGGCATATCCTGCATCTGCAGCAAGCTCGCCAGGAGGGAAATGTTCTGGTAGTGGCGCTCAACAGCGACGAGTCGGTTCGCCAGCTCAAGGGCCCAGGTCGCCCCGTCTTCAGCCAGCAGGAGCGGGCCACTGTGCTGGCCGCCCTGGAGCCGGTGGATTACGTCACCATCTTCGATACGCCGCCGAAATCCGGCTGCTGCCCGAAATCGGCAACTTCTCCACTACTGATGTCATCAACCGAGTGCGCGACAATAATGTCTGAGGGGCCTGTCAACTGTATCAGAGAAATTGTTCCCTGCAGAGGGGGTTAGTATGACGGACCAAATGGAATTAACTGAAGAGATTAGGCAGCTTAAAGAAGAGCGAAATGCCGTAATACTTGTTCACAACTACCAGTTGCCTGAGATCCAGGATATTGCTGACTTCCTGGGTGACTCATTGGACCTCAGCCGGCAGGCAGCCGCCACTGAGGCGGAGGTCATCATTTTTTGTGGCGTACATTTTATGGCTCAGACCGCCAAGCTGCTGTCTCCGCAGAAGACTGTCCTGATGCCTGATCCGTCGGCTGGCTGCCCGCTGGCCGATATGATCACGCCCGAGAGCCTCAGGGAGTTTCGCCAGCCCTATCCCGATGCGCCGGTCGTCTCCTACGTCAATACTACGGCAGAGGTGAAGGCCGAATCTGACATCTGCTGTACCTCCTCCAACGCCGTTCGGGTTGTTGACTCGCTGGATGCTGACGAAATCCTTTTTACCCCAGATGCAAATTTGGGAGACTGGACACAGGAGCAACTCCCCGACAAGCAGATAGTCATCTACCCCGGTTGCTGTAATGTCCACGTGGCCATACGGCCGGAGATGATTCAGCAGTTGAAGCAGGAGCATCCCCAGGCCGTGCTGATGGCCCATCCGGAGTGCATCAAGCAGGTCCGGGATATGGCTGATGTAGTCACTTCCACAGGGGGAATGTGCAAGTTCGCGGCACAAAGCGATGCCAGCGAGTTCATTGTGGGCACTGAGCGGGGGATGGCCTACCGGCTTAGTCAGGATAACCCGACGAAGACATTCTACGCTATTGAGACCGCCGTCTGTCCCAATATGAAGAAGACCACCCTTCCCAAGTTGGCCGCCTGCCTGCGGGAGATGAGCGGGGAGATTACCATTCCCCCGAATATCGCCGACCGCGCCCGGGCCAGCGTCGAGCGGATGGTGGCGGTAAGCTA
>JALGTD010000104.1 GCA_029821515.1 Candidatus Zipacnadia bacterium
CGGCACCAGCACCGGCTGACCGACCTGCCGGTACTGCCGAGGCACATCAGGATGCCCCGGCCCGAAGGCGCGGGTGGCCCCCTTGCGATGGACGCACAGCCGCTTGCTGCCGCCATTTACGCGATGCTCTTCAAACTTGGCGATATTGTGGGCCACATCCCAGACTAACTCCAGCCCCAGTTTTTCATCGGCCTGCCCAAAGGCTTTGCTGAAGGCTTCCCGCACCGAGTGGGTAATCGCCTGACGATTGGCCCAGGCGTAATTAGCGGCGCAGGCCATATGCCCGTAGTAGCGCTGCCCTTCCGGCGAGCCAATCGGCGCGCAGGCCAGTTGCTTGTCGGGCAGCTCGATGTTGTATTTACGCACTGCCTTCTGCATCACATCCAGGGCGTCGTCGCAGACCTGATGGCCGAAGCCACGCGAGCCGGTGTGAATCATCACCGTCACCTGGCCGAGCCCGTCAATGCCAAAGGCAGAGGCCACCTGCTCATCATAAACCTGGTCAACCACCTGTATCTCAATGAAGTGGTTGCCGCTCCCCAATGTAGCAAGCTGCGGCCGGGCGCGCTTAAGCGCCCGCTCGCTGAGGCCGGCGGGGTCGGCCCCGGGCAGGCAGCCGCGCTCCTCAGTGGCTCCCAAATCTTCAGGCCGCCCGTAGCCGCGCTCCACTGCTGCCTTAGCACCCTTGACGAACACTTCCTCAAGCTGGCTGCGGCTCATACTAATGCGCCCCTTCTTGCCCACACCAGCGGGAACTGCTGAGAAGATCTGGTCAGCAACTTTCTCCAGGCGACCTTTGACATCGGCGCGCTCCAGGTCAGTGCGCAGCAGCCGCACGCCACAGTTAATATCGTACCCGACACCACCCGGCGAGATGACGCCTTCATCGGTGTCAAAGGCCGCCACGCCGCCGATAGGAAAACCATAGCCGTAGTGACAGTCGGGCATCGCCAGCGCCGGCCCAACAATCCCCGGCATACAGGCGACGTTGGCAATCTGCCACAGCGCAGCATCCTCTCTTAGGTCTTCGAACAGCACTTCGTCAGCGTATAATATCCCATCCGTGTTCATACCCGCGCTTTCTGCGCGGGGCAGGCGCCACCGGTAGTCGTCAATCTTCTCGATTTTGCCTTCGTATTGCCTGGCCATCTTACCCACCCCTATTGTTGTCGTAGGATTCATCGAAATCGGGATTGCCCTGCTGGGGAATGCGTCCCGGATGGCAGACAGGACACCTCTGGTTGGGCGCAAGCAATCGCCCGCACTCGGGACAGGGCTGATAGCCCTGGGCACGGCGCCACTGCTGCAGGCGGCAGAAGTTGGCCATCGCCGCCGCAAATTGGCGCTGCAGCCCCTCATCGTCCATTTTCTCGGCCAGCGCCCTAATGAAATCCACATCCTCCTGCGGCACCGGAAGCTGCGCCAGCTCCGCGGGCGAGGGCAGCGGCTCTTCTTCGGTTTCTGCTATGGTTGGGGCAGGCCGCCCGCGGCCAACCCGACCACTGGTCGCCCGTATCTCCTTGATGAAGTTGCCGTCCAGCCGCTGGTTGAGCTTTTCCCTGATAAGGTCCGAATCAAGCTGCAACTGCTGAGCGCGGGGCGCCGAATCGCAGTGCACTATTAGTACGCCGTCGCGGATCTGCGTCACCTGGGTATGCCGGGCATACCACTCCCCGACCACCTCCGCCCACACAAACGCAGCCAGCATCTCCCGGCTCTTGGCCAGCAATCCGTGGTCGGCCATATAATCGCTGAGCATCTCGCCCACGTCGCTAGTTCGGGCGCTGCGCTTCTTACCCATCGGTCCCCGCCACTCCCTGAGTTTGCCTGACCTCTCCGCCCTCCAGCTCATACCAGGCCGCCCAATCTGCTTTTCGCAAGCTGTCACTGGCCGCTGCGCTGGTCACCAGCACCTGCTGGAAGCTACCCAATAGTTCCAGCAGCCATCCGGCCCGCCGCTTGTCCAATTCAGAGAAACAGTCATCCAGCAACAGAATCGGCAGCTCCCCGCGCCGCTGGCCGATTACCTGTGCTTCGGCAAGCTTCAGGGCAAGCGCTGCCGTCCGTTGCTGGCCCTGTGACCCAAAGCGACGCAGCGAGCGACCGTCGGCGGTGATTTCCACATCATCGCGATGCGGTCCGACCTGCGTGGCACCCCGCTGCAGCTCGCGGTCAAACTGCCTCTCCAGTTGTTCCCGAAAAACCGCCTCGCGCTGCTCCTCATCCCCGGCCCCGGCCAGAGAGCTACTGTAGCGCATGCCTATCTGCTCAGTATCACCAGTCAGTTGACTCTGCAATTGTGTTGCCACAGGACGCAGTTGGCTGAGAAACTGTTCGCGGTCAGCGCTGATCCGCACACCCGCCTCGACAAGCTGACTTGTCCAGGGCGCCAGGCTGGCCCCGTCTGCCTTATGTTGCGCCATCTGCTTGAGCAACTCGTTGCGCTGCTGGAGGGCTCGCCGGTAGCGGTGCAGGTCAGCGAGGTAGCGCGGGGTTATCTGGGATATTGCCATATTCAATAGCCGCCGGCGCACCCCGGGCGGGCCCTTAACTACATCCAGATCATCCGGCGTAAACAACACGGCAGGTGCCTGACCGACTACCCTGGCCACTGAATTAGCTACTTGTCCGTCAATCTGTACGCACTTAGCCCCGGTCAGATAGGAGGGCGGCGCCTCGCCTGCAGTGTTTGAGCTCCCTTGCCCCAGCAAAGTCACCGCAATAGCTCGCGGCGGGTCGCTGTCAAACTCAAAGCGGCCGGCTGCCTGCCCCCAGGCCCTGCCCCACTGCACCAGCTCACGGTCGTATGTAGTACGGGGCGACTTCGTGGTCGCCAGCAGTAAAATTGCCTCCAGCAGGCTGGTCTTGCCACTGGCGTTAGGCCCAAGGAACAGATTCTGCCCGGGTGGCAAGTCCAGAGTGAGCTGCTGGTAGCAGCGCAAGTATTGTAGTCGTAGCTTTGATATGTACAAAGTTAAGGGTTCAACTCAGTTATTGCCAACTCTATAAAAGTAAGCCCCGGTCCTACCCGGCCCGGGGCCTGCTATTGCTCGTTAGATTGCGTCTACGCTCCGCACTAGCCAGCCACCGCCACCGCCGCTGTGAGAGCATTCGGGTCTACATTATCTGCATGGGCATAACCACATAGGTGTAGTCATCACGATCGGTGGGCCGTATTACCCCGGGCTCCAGAGGTCGGGACAGAGCAATTTGCACTTCATCGCTGCGGGCGGCGTCGAGCATATCCAGAATATAGCTGGCATTGAAGGCCGTCTCAATAGCCTCGCCCTCCAGCTTTGCAGGTACATCCTCCTCAACGTGCCCTACATCCGGGCTGTCCGCCGTTATCCGCAACCCTTCTTCGCTGGTGTGAAAGACAACGCGATTGGCATCCTCGCGTGCCACAATCAAAGCGCGGCGCAGAGCACTGTCTATCTCTGCCGTGCTCACTGTAATCTGCTTGTCTAACTGATCTTCATCAGGGATAACTTTCTCGTAGTTGGGGAACTCTCCCTCGATCAGCCGAGATGCTATCGTGATCGAGCCGACTTCAAAGCTGACCAGGTTGTCAGAGATGGCGATCTTGGCCGGCTCATCCGCCTCGTCATCCAGAATACGCAGCACCTCATTGAGCGCCTTCACTGACACGATAGCATCCTGAGCCTGGTCAACTGCATTCTCACTGGTGCACAGGGCCAGTCGATAGGTATCAGTGGCAACCAGACACAGATTGGAATCATTCAGCGAAAACAACACCCCGGTCAGAATGGGACGAGTCTCATCATCAGAGGCGGCAAAAACAGTCTTGCGGAGCAGCTCAGAAAGTTGGCTTTGGGGCAGGGAGAATTCTGTAGCATCAACGATCTCCGGCAGCATCTGGAAATCATCAGCAGAAATGCCGCGAATATCGTAGCTAGCGCTGCCGCAACTAATTGCCAGGTTATTAGCCTCGTCAGCCACCAGCTCAACATCCCCCCCGGGCAAGCTAGTGGCAATTTGCGTGAAGTAGCGTGCCGGGACGGTCGTCGCTCCCTTGTCATTCACTGTCGCCGAGATAGTAGCATCAATGCTCACATACTCCAGATCCGTCGCCACCAGTCGTAGAGCACCATCCTGCGATGAGAGGTAGATGTTATTCTGCACCGGTTGTGTACTTCGTCCCGATACACCACGAGCAACGGTCTGTACGATATCATAGAGTTCATCTTGCGAGCACTTGGCATTCAGCATCTATGTTCCTCCTCAGGACAGTTATGACAGTATCAGCTCTCCAACCAAAAGGTGTTTCAAGTGTGACACGCTATGGCTTCCAGCATTTATGTAGTTGTCCCCGACTCTGCTGTTACGACAATTCCTTTACTTATATATAGTCCTAGTAATAGTAGAGCCGTGGATTGCGTGGAAAAGCCTACTTGTGCCTGTAAGTTAAGCAATATCGGTGTAGATAACATTAGGAAAGCACTGAGTAGAACTCAGCCGGTTTTGCACAGTATCCACACCGAGACTAATTATGCCCAGTCTTCCCCATCCTGTCAACAAGCTATCCGCCAGTTGTCAACAGTGGTAGCAAGTTACGTCTGCAACCCACTCTTCAGGTCATTGATCAACCACAGCACTTCTTCATCGGTCTCCAGCAGTTCACTTACCTTATTATATCCGTGCAGGATGGTGCTGTGGTCCCGACCACCGAAGAAGTCGCCGATATTGGCCAGTGAATTATTGGTCAGCTCTCGGCACAAATATACGGCTACTTGTCGCGGCCAGACAATCTCCTGATTGCGCTTCGGTCCCAGCATGTTCTCCATAGGACAGTCCATCTGGTCGGCCACATATTCCGCAATATCTCGTACTGAGACGAGCCTGGGTGCGGCGGCAGTTGAGTAGTCGGCGATCAATTCTTCCACGGCCGACAACGTTAGCTGCTCGTTGGTAAGAGAGATCTGCGCACATACCTTGAGCAGCGCGCCCTCCAGGACCCGGATATTGGACTCGATCTTCTCGGCGATGTAAGTAAGTATTTCGCGAGGCAGGCTCAGCCCTTCGGACTGAGCCTTCTTGTCGAGAATAGCAATGCGGGTCTCGACGTCGGGGCAGCGCAGGTCGGCAACTATACACCTGCTTATTGGTTTCGCAGAGCGTATTGAAGGTGTGGAAGAATTCTTCTTCGGAGGCCGGCCCCTTGATAGCAGCGATAAACTGAATATCATCCACCAGCCAGACATCTACATTGCGATAGCGGCGCCGGAACTGGGCAGTGCGGTTATCGCGCATTGACCCGATAAGCTGGTTCACGAAGCTTTCCGCCGAGATGTATACCACCTGCAAGTTGGGATTGTGCTCAACAACTGCGTGCCCAATTGCCTGTAGTAGATGGGTCTTGCCCAGTCCGACCTTGCTATGAATGAAGAAGGGGTTGTAGCTCTTGCCCGGCGACTTAGAAACCTGTTGGCCCGCGGCGTGGGCAAACCGATTGCAGTCTGCGACTACGAAGTTTTCAAATGTGTACTTCGGATTTAGGGGGACGCCGCCAAAGCCTGTAGCGACGGGCTTGGCTGGCGCGGTGTGCACAGTCTGCGGCATTGGCTGATTGACCTGGTGCTCTACGACCTGCATCTCCACGCGCACGGGCTTTTCCACCAGCTCGCTCAGGCACGAGCTTATTGCCGGCAGGTGCTTCTCCCTCAACCAGTCACGGGCGAACTCGTTGGCAACCCCTAGCAGAAATGTCTCTCCGTCAAACTCCAGCACCTGCGCACTACGTAGGAAGCTGTCGCAAGCCGCGTGGCCCACGCTCTCCGCTAATTGAGGAAGAGCTGATTGCCAAAGCTGCGCGAGTCCCGCCGATGAGATCGTTTCGGGCATGCCAACACCTCTGTGTGTAAAACTAAGCCAGCTAGATATGGGACTCGCTATCGAGTCGTTCGGCTCGAAAGGTGAGAGGATACCGCCAGGTTCAGCTGCGGGGCTGTGGTTATTGCGTCAAGTTCTAGTGCGTGGTAAGGATGCTGTGATGGTTGCTAAGTAGTGCGTAGTGCTATGAGAGATTATAACTAAACCAAGTTCCCCGGCTTTTCCACAATACTTATCCACAAATGTGGAAAACACGGGCCCTCCCTGACACTATTAGTATAACACAAATCAAAACCGATGTAAAGAGGAAAAACCAGCAATTTCCAAAATTATCACAAGTTTTTTCCAAGATGCCCTATTACAGCGGACTGATATGCCCAAACAGTCCCAAATCCCCACTAAATCGGTGGCAACCTCTCTCTAACCAGCATAATCTGGAGCCATAGCCAATATACTTGCCGGAGATCAGTACCAGCAATGCCTCAACTCTGCCTGTCGTGTCTTAGGTAGAGGCCTGGGTCTTATCCACAATTATGAAAAACTCTGGGGAAAACCGGGCATAAATTGTGGATAACTCCAGAGTTCTCTGAGACCTTCTCACTTATTCCCTGTCTATGGTAAAGCAACAGTAACCCGTGCTTATTGCATCTATTTGTGGTGTATGGCTACAGGACAGTCCCGATGCGAGTCAAGACTGAACTCCGCACAGCCGATATGCTAACAGAGGAGGAAAGTTAAAGCTGGGGAGGAATATAGTAGGTACAGCGCAGTGGCCAGTTTGATGAAAGACCATTTTATACTATGGGAACATCAACCGCGCATCGCTCGCCCGCTACCCCCGAATGGGAGCAGGTTAGAGAACTTTATAGGCAGCCTAATCCTCTGCCCGGTGAGGTAGTCGGACGGATCGTGGCGGCACTGAGTCCCGAGACCCGCCAGCAGATGCACGGACCCAGTGTAGCCTACAACCTCGATGCCCTGCTGTCGGGTAGTCACCAGGTGGCTACGCAGGGTCTTTCTGAGCTGTTAGCTGGGGCACAGGCCTTTGCCGTTGCCCCGGTTGTCTCTTTGGCTGCGCTGCTGCGCGATCAGGCCCAGCAGCGTATCATCGAAGCCCAGGTCAGTTCGCGCTTCGGCGAACTGGCGCTGGATGCCCTCAGCAATACCGTTATGGATGTGGCTGCTGGGGGGCGAGGCCTCCTTCAGGCTGAGCCTGCCCAGGTCGAAGCCAACTTCGGGCGTTATTTCACCGAACGAAACCTCGCGGCCCTTGGCGAGCGGTTCTGGGGTCATGACTTTGACCAGGTCTTCCGCTACTTTGTGGCTCGTGATATCGGCGATTTTGTGGGTACGGAGGCCTTTCCCTCGGTCAGCCACAGTTCTCGACTGCTTGATGAGGTGGCCCGATATTGCCGCGATACCACTACTGCCGTAAGCCTGGCTGACTTCGAAGATCAGTTTCAGGAATCGGTGCAGCTCACCACCGCTGAGCGTATCGAGTTGCTGCAGCCGGTGATTGTTGAGGGCATTGCTGCCGGATTGGATGTTCTGGCCGGAGGAGCATAAACGGTGCCTGTACGGGTGCTGCAAATTGAGGGGGCAGATGACTCTAATCTGGTCGGGATTTGCAATCCTGAGGCCGCCGACTGGCTACTGGACTGGCGCTCACCCCGCCGCAACGCCATCCTCACCCTAACAGAGCTGCAGCAACACCTGCCTGCTCCTCTCAGCCCGCTGGCCCGCGACTTTGTTGATGTTGCCACTGGTATCTTCCTGGCCGATATCACCGTCCCGCGTGGACGCAACGAGCAGTGGGTCCGCGACATTGAGCTGTGCCTGGTCGTGCGCGAGCTTGATTTCTGGCAGGCCAACGCCGGCCTGCTCATCGGGCTGGTGCAGCGGCTAACCGGCGATAACTTCACGCTCGCTTTCCTGCCGCGTACCGACGAGACAGAAGAGCCTGCCGTAGATGAACATCCTGCTAACTTTGAGCCGGATTGCGTGAGCTTGCTCTCCGGCGGGGTTGATTCGTTGGCTGGGGCGGCAATGTTGCTCGAGGCCAGGCGCCGACCGCATCTTATTCTGCACTACTCGGGCAACCCCACCGTGCGCCAGGCCCAGGATAGCGTCGTCACAATGCTGCGCAACAACTGGCCAGCCAGCCACGTGACGAGCGTGGTGTATGCCGCTCCTGATACCAGCCGCGACGAGGCTCTGTCCTTCCCCGAGCCGGAATGCCGCGAGGACTCCCGCCGGGTCCGCTCGCTACTGTTTATGGTATTAGCAGCAGTCTCTGCCGCTACCGCCGGGCTTGAAGAGATATACCTCCCCGAGAATGGCATACTCACTGCCGCCCTGCCGCTGACTCGCGCCCGCATCGGCAGCTTCTCCACTCGCAGCACCGACCCGGGCGTCATTGCCCAGTTCAACAGGCTCTGTGAGCAAGCCGGCTGGAGCTGTCGGGTGCAGAACCCCTTCATATATCAAACCAAGGCCGAGCTTATCCGCGATTTCCTGCGGCCGGTGCTCAGCCCGCTGGACATTCAGAAGGCAGTCTCGTGCTGGATGACCGGTCGCAAGCACCGCCAGTGCGGCGGCTGCATTCCCTGCCTGCTGCGCCGCCTTTCTATGCTGGCCGCCGGCCTGCCCGACGAGGCCTATATGATGGACATTCTCGGCGACCCGCTGGTCCACAGCGGCACCGACGCTTTCACCAATCTGGTTGATCTGCTCAGCCAGGTTTCAGTGGTACTTTCGCGTAGCGATGAGGAGCTGCTGATGGAGTACCCGCGGCTGTTAGACCTGGCTATGAACGGGGTTGCTGTTGAGGAAGTGCTGGGGATGCTGCGCCGCTTCGCCGGCGAGGTCAAGCAGGTAGTGACCACCGACTTCCCCGCCGCTGCCAGCCTCCTGGAAGTAGTCTAACCCTCGCCCCTCCGTCCCTCTTCTCCCCGCGCTATCTACATCTCTTCCCCCGCCTATCCCCGATCCTATGCACGCCCTCGCGTACCATTCTGGAAAATATCTGTATAAGTTATCCCGCTGGATGCTCAACACCCTTCCACAGTGTCCACAGAGTTTTCCACAATCCGCGCAGGGTCTGATACATGTCCTCAAGCGGCCGGGGTTCCTTCTTTGCTAGCTGCTGGTACAGCACCACAACAGCGACGAGCGCGACCACCTCCACCAGCGAGTGGGCGAAGCCCAACGAGGTCACCAGGACAGTTGTCCCAATGGTTGGTCTGGCGAATATGGCTGGTGTGCTTAATGTGCTCAACGTGCTTATTATTGCGTACACTGGCACGATGAGTAACAGCCACCGCGGTAGCATCACCACCAGGTCCCACCAGTGAGTGTAAATGAGTTGAAAGTTTCTTTTTGTCGCGGGCAGCAAGCTGGCTCCTTCGGCCAGGATTATCCAGGGCACAAAGAGCAGCGCGATGCGGAGCAGTGGTGTTATTGTCCAGCCGATGTTTGACGCGATGCTCACGACATCTACCATTGGCCCCGAAATAGTTCCCTGGAACAGGAACATTGTGAGCCCCATCAGCAGCGTGGAGGGCACCCACAATAGCACCATAAGCCACGCAATGGGTAGCCAGTTATTGATCGCTCCCGTTACGGCGTTGTGCAGATTCCAGTACTGTCCGCTGCCAACCTGCAGGACGATGTGCCACAGGAACACGGTTAGCACCGCGCCACAGAAGATGAGAAACAGGGGTAACAGAAGATAGAGCACCTGGGACGCAGAAGAAACGCTGAAGTCCAATGGGTCACGGGTAAGGGCAGCGGCGAATCCAAATCCGGTGTGTGCGGCCATGGCCAGGAATGCACCCAGGGTGAGGTATGTTGGCCACGCCAGGCGTTGGTGCATGTGTGCTGGCAGCCATTGGGGCCGCCTGAACCACAACGCAATGAGCGCCGCAGCTAACACACCTAACGCTAACAAACCTATGTTCCCGCCCATTGTGGTTTCGCCGTCCAAACTGACTTGCCGAAACTGCGGCAGACCCCTCAATAGCCAGAATCGGCCAGCGCCGACGCTAAAAAACTTCCAGTCCAACACGCCGAGTGTGTGGGGTGCCTCGCGGATGCCTGGCTCAGTCTTAGGCAGGCCTACGTCGGTCTGGGCTTGGAATCGCTGCCGTACTGGGGCAATAACCAGTGGGTCAATCACCAACCAGTGGATAGCCGCCGAGGCAAGCCAGCAAAGCAGTAGAATCCCGACGAACCGCCGGTTGTGCCATAGGCGGCGCACCGCCAGCCAGAAGAGGGCCAGGGGGTTCCGAACCAGGGACATCGCCCGCCCCTCCGCCATACACCGTACCCACTCAGCCGCATACCAGGCTAAGAGTGCAGTGACCACCAGCCCAACTACGGCCGTCATCGTGCTGGACATCTCTCCGGCCTCCTCGAATAGCTGGTTACGGGCGGCTCTTCGCGTGCCCGGCTTCCGATATCCACTCTCAATGGTAGCTTTCTACAGCACCCTCGTCAACTCATCCTGGTCGTAGCGGGGGAGGGGGTGGGTTTGGCCGGCGGTGGTTAGGGTGAGGCCGGCGGACGGGGGCAGGGCGGTGGCGATGATGGCGGCGGGTATGTCAGCCTTGGCGGCGGCTGCGACGAGCTGGTCGGATTCTGCTTCGGGCACCGCCACCAACAGGCAGCCGGAGGCAATCAGCCCCAGCGGATCAATACCCAGTGCCGCGCAGAACCGCTCGCCCAGCGGGACTAACTCAATCGCCTCCGCCTTGACGCGCAAACCGACCTCCGAGGCCGTGGCCATCTCCCCCAGGCCCGTAGCGATGCCCCCTTCGGTTGGGTCGTGCATTGCGTGGATATCTGTACAGGTTTCAGCCGCCAATCTTGCATAATCCACCACACAGCTACCGGGGGCAAAGAGCAGTTCGGCGGCCTGCTGAATCTCCTCACTGGTA
>JALGTD010000105.1 GCA_029821515.1 Candidatus Zipacnadia bacterium
TGGTGAAAGACATACAAGAGAAGCTGTCCAACCACGGCTTTCCCGCCGGGTATGACTATTCAGTGGGCGGCGCCTATCAGGATATGCAGGAGTCGTTTCGGGGCATTTTCATCGCCCTGGGCCTGGGTATTCTCCTAATCTATATGATTCTGGCGGCGCAGTTTGAGTCGTTCTTCCATCCCTTCACCATTATGCTGGCAATCCCGCTCGAACTCATCGGTGTAGCCATAGGCTTGCTGGTTACCGGCACACCGGTCAGTCTCTTCGTGATGCTGGGGATCCTGCTGCTGACCGGTATTGTGGTGAGCAACTCGATTCTGCTGGTGCAGATGATAAATCTGCTGCGCGAGCGGGGCTATGAGCTGTACGAAGCAATACGGGAGGGCGGGGCGATTCGTTTGCGTCCGATTCTGATGACGGCTTTGTCTACCCTGCTCGCTCTGGTGCCAGTCTCCCTGGGGCTGCGCGAGGGCTCGGAGCTCTGGCAGCCGCTGGCCATCGCCGTCGTCGGCGGCCTGTTCACCTCGACGTTCCTGACCCTCTTCGTGGTCCCAGTCGCTTACAGCCTCAACGAGCAGTTTGTCGATCGGCTGCGCCGGCTGGTGGGGCTGGCAACTTGATGGGTACAAGTCAGTAAACCAAACGCAAAAGAAAAGGCCCGGCAGTCTTTTTTCGCAGAGGCTACCGGGCTTCTCTGATGCCAACTTAAACGCCAGCAGCACTGGCTGTCTATTCCAGCCCCATCTTCTTCAGATTATTGAAGCTGATCTCAAGGCTCTCGAAGGGGTCGCGTTCGCACGTGTCCTGCTCAACGATATACCATTGAACGCCGATCTCCCGGGCGGTTGCCAGAATGCCTTCCCAGTCCAGATTGCCCTCCCCTATCTCCGCCATAAACTGCTCCCGGCCGTGCATCGTCATATCCTTCAAATGCAGCAGCTTCAGGCGGCCATTGAGTCTCTTCATCCACCAGACCGGACTGGCCCCGCCGTGCTGCACCCAGTAGGTATCGAGTTCGAACGTAACATACTGCGGATCGCTCTCCTCAACCAGGATCTCATACGCGGTCCGCTTGCCAAACTTCTCAAACTCGTGGCTATGATTATGATAGCCGTAGTGCAATCCCAGTGGGGCTAGCTCCTGCGCAGCCGCGCTGGCCTCCCGGGCAAAACCTACCCAGTCCTGTTCGGTTTTGAGGTCTTTTTCCCAGCCACCGGTAGCGATCCATTCGCAGCCAATAATACGATGATACTCTGCTTCCTGCTCGGGATTATCACGCAGCGTGTTGAAGCCCACATGATGCGTTGCGCAACAGGTCAGGCCATACTTATCCAGCAGCGCCTTCATCTCGGCAGCCGGCAGCTCAACCCCGATTGCCGACAACTGTACAGCTTCGTACCCAATATCAGCAACCTTCTTGAAAGTTTTCTCAAGGTCCTCCCTGCTCTTGGTAAAGTCACGCAAGGTGTACATCTGCGCGGCAATTACTGAACCAGCCATTTGAGTTGCCTCCCAATTATCGCGTGAGACCCGCTATTCGAATCCCATCTTTTTCAGATTATTTATGCTGATAGTGATACTCTCAAAGGGGTTACGCTCACAGGTATCCTGCTCGACAATATACCACTGGGCCCCGGCATCCTTCCCGGCAGCCATAATCTCGGCCCAGTTCAAGTTGCCCTCCCCCACCTCAGCGTAAAACTGCTCCATCCCGTGCATCCGCATATCCTTCAGATGAATCATCCCCGCCCGGCTACCTACCCGCCTGATCAGGGCCTCCGGATTGCATCCCCCATGCTGAACCCAGTAGGTGTCAATCTGGAAATTGACGTAATCCGGATCGCTCTCCTCAAGTAAGACATCGAAGATTGTGCGCTTGTTGAACCTCTCCATTTCGAAGCTGTGATTATGATAAGCATACTTCAGTCCCAGTTCGCTAAGTCTCTGGGCAATCCCACTGAGCTCCTGGGCGAAGTGAACCCAGCCCCCCTCCGTCGTATAACTCTGATCTCGGCCGCAGACAACCCATTCGCAGCCCAGAGTGTGCAGCTCCTCGGCCACAACCTCCGGAGTATCCCGCAGTGTATCAAACCCGACATGACTCGAGCAGACCTGCAGGCCCAGATCACTGAGCAACTTAGCAAGATTAGCAACCTCCATCCCCCCGTAGCCAGCCAACTCGACATTCCGGTAACCAATATCCGCAACTTTCTTAAAGGTATCAGCGGTATCATAAGCATTCCCCATAAAATCTCGCAGCGTGTACATTTGCAACCCAATTACTGAATCGGCCATCAAACTTGCCTCCCAACAGAATCTCATTGCAGGGCGGTGAAAGCTCCGCTGTCCTGCCTACTGGCGTATAATTATCTGCCTGTCACAAATCACCTCCCTATACTGAGAGATTTCCTCACACAAACCCTTGGACATCAACCAGCGTGAGCCGATATAATATGTTTTGATGCAGATAGGGGTACTGAGATAGCAAAGTCGGCCCCAGGCCAAGGTGTATCGAGCAATTGTGAATAGCAAACGCAATCTGACTGCTGAATATCTGCAACAACGGCGGCTGACCGCGCGCAACCTCCAGGATTTTGAGCTGTGTCCACAGAAGTATCTGTTGTCGCTTTCAGTTGCCCCGGCCAAGGCCCGACAGTTCATCGGCGGCCCAGCGGCTCTGCAATCGGCCGTGCGAGGGGCACTAATTGACTGCTACCGACGCGACGGGCCCCAGCAGCTCAGCCAACAGAATCTGCTCGACCTCTTCGAGCAACACTGGCAGGGCGCCCTGTGCGTTGACAGCCTTGAAGAGAGGCAACTGCATGGCCGTGGCATCAGGTTGCTCACCAACTACCACCAGGCTCACCACCAGAAACCCAATCAGACCATTGCCGTTGATTTGCGACTGACCAGCGAGATTGCTGGACACGATTTCGTGGCGGTGGCTGACCGGGTGGATCGTGACGAGTCCGGTGTAATTACGCTTCTGCGCTACAAGACCAGCACCAGCCCTCCGGGGCCAGGCAGCTTAGGCAAGGACATTTCCGCGGGCTTGTTGCTGCTTTTGGGTAGCCAACATTACGCATCCGAGCAGTGCCAGACAGCCATTTATGCCCTACGCCCTCAGCGACTAATCATCGCCGACATTGACCCCAACCAGCGCCAGCAGTTGCGCGAACGGATTGTTGCTCTGGCTGAGGAGGTCCACTCTGCCCAGGACTTTCCCACCCAAAAGGGACAGTATTGCCGCTGGTGTCGCTCGCGGGCACAGTGCCCGGCCTGGGCCTCGGCCCACTATCAGCGAGGAGAGAGCAAGTGACTGGCACAGGGCGGGGAGCATTAACCTGGACACTTCTGTTGACGCTTTGTGTAGTTGGTGGTCTATCCGCCGAGCGAAGCACACGCCTGGTGCAGGGCACCGATGAACTGCGCGTTGCTTACTGGCCGGCCGACGAAGCGCAGGCTAAGATCGCCGTTCAGGCCGGCACGCTAGCAATCACCCGCCTCAAACACACGCTGGGTCTGGAGCTTGACCAGCGCATTTATATTGATCTGTGCCACACGAACAAGGAATTTGACGAGCGCACCGCCCAAAAAAACGACCCCTGGGTGCACGGACGCGCTTTCCCTCGCCAGAACCGGGTGGTGGTCAAAGCCATTGGCCCGGTACGTATTGGCAAGCTGGTCGCTCACGAGATACTGCACATCCTCCTCCAGCGCAAGTTCGATGAGACTGGCGCCCGCGCCCCCCGCTGGCTGCACGAGGGCCTGGCTAAGTATGCAACCGGAGATCTGCCTAGGGAGGAGCGCCAGCTCCTGGGGCAGGCGGCTACCGATGGGAAACTGCTGCATATCAAAGAACTGGAAGCGGCCTTCAACGGCTCTCCTGAGCAGGTCTCGCTGGCTTATGCCCAAAGCTATACACTGGTTGATTTCTTGGCCTCGCTGGAGGGCCAAGCAGGTCTAAGCGGCTTTCTGGAGGAACTTGGCAATGTCGGTGAGGTAGACCGCGCGCTGGTTCGCGCCTACCGGATGCCCATCAGCCAGTTAGAACGGGAGTGGCTACGCGAGATCGCTCGAATCTATCTGCCCCAGCGCAGCCCGCACATGCTGGATAACTGGGTGTGGATTGCGATTGTCGTACTGTTCGTCGCTGCCGTGATCGCTCGATTGGCTCGCGCCCGAGTAATCCGCCGTCGCATGCAGGAACAGGAGCGTATCCACCAGCTTACTGAATCTGAGGTGCTCAACACAGACTACCCTGAGGAGGAACCATAAGAATGGAATCGTTCTTCGCTTTCTTCCGCCGTATCTGGATGTCAGGGATCACCACCCAGATCGTGCGCGCGATACTCGTTGCTGCCATTTTCGAATTGCTGGTGTGGCTGATCAGCCGCTGGATCCAGCGCCGCCTGGGGCCAGTGCTGGTACGGGATGTGGGCGCTGATCCTTCGGCGCGGGTACGGCGCCGCCGCCTGCTGGTGGGTGCTCCGCTGGTGATCGTACGTATGGTGCTCTACACCATAGCAGTGCTGATGATTCTGCGCATCTTCCGCTTGAATACCGCTGCCGAACTGCTCCCGATGGGCCTGGCGCTGTTGGCAGTGGGCTTGGTGGCAGCATACGGTCCCCTACGCGATGCCCTGAGCGGATATTTCATCCTCTATGACCACATCTACAGCGAGGGTGATGAAGTGGTAATCGGCGAGCTTGAGGGAATCGTTGACCAGATAACCCTGCGCCATACGCGCCTGCGCACCCCCGACGGCCAACTTATCACCATCCCTCACCGGCACGTCGGCACCGTAACCAACCGCTCGCGGGGTAAGGAATAGAAACGGTCTACACTCGCGTGGGAATGGTACAACGATTTACAGGCGTGGGTGGCGCTGGCGGCGGGCGGGAAGCTGTGGGAAGGCGGCGTGCGGCTCGTGCTGATACCAGTAGGCTACCGAGCAAATGTCGTCGGTCAGCGGCTCATAGACTCCATCCGGCCACCAGCCCAGCGCCTGTACTGTCACCCGCAGGTCCTCCTCGAAGCGAATCGGGTCCATAATGTGCCAGCGATACAGCCCGTGCTTGGGTACCTTGCCCTCTTCCCTATGGTAGAGGGGATAGCCAAGAAACGAGGTTGAGTAGGTCTCGTCGCCAAATCCCCACGCGCCGCCGAAGTAATCCTCAGTACCCGTCCCACAGATGGTCGGATAGTCCTGGTCACCATCAATGTAAAACTTGACCTCCCCCTCGCCCCACCACCCATCGGAGAACTGCGTCCAGGCCAGGTAGGTACCAACGTACTGGCCCTTGCCTTTTACTTCGTCGAGGATACTATGCTCAGGCACCTCCCGCGTGGTCATAGAGCGCCGCCATTGGGCATGGAAATAGGCGCTGTCTTCGGGGATCTCACCAAGCGCGTAGGTGATCTGGTAGAAGAACCCCCCGATTGGCTCAGGATGCTGGCTCTCGATGGTAATCCGAGCGCCTTCGTTAAAGGGCATCGGCCAGTAACAGTTGAATCCCCCGCTGGGATTGACTGCCACCGGCAGCGAGTTGATATTGCAGCGAATACCGTGGCCGTTGCAGAAGAAGTCCCCCAGCGGCACCTCTACCGAAGGATTATCCTCCCCATCCCAGAACATCCGCAGCACGCAGGCACGGTAGGCTACCGGATCCACAGTCATCCAGATATGCTGAATAACGCCGGGGCCGTCAATTTCCGCCAGGGTTGTGGTCGTTTCAGCAGGCAGACTAATGCACGGTCGCACCTTCCAGCCTATACCTAGCTCCCGCGCTGCCCCCTGCCCACCGGGCTCAGCCTGCGCGCCGCCACCCTTAGCGCCGTCAGGATTCTCCGCCGAG
>JALGTD010000106.1 GCA_029821515.1 Candidatus Zipacnadia bacterium
TCAACTATATTGATCTGATTAACCAAATCACGCCGCAGCAGATACAGCAGACAGCCCAGAAGTATCTGGACCCGGACGGCTATAGTCTGGTGGTCATCCGGCCGGAGCGTGCTGGTGAGGGGACTGAGGAGGCCTGGCTGCGATGAGAGACGTGGCTGGCCTTTTTTATGTACTAACGCTTACCGCCTTAGTGGGCGCGCTAACGACGGCATCTGGCGGTGCTGCGCCGGTCACCCGGACTGTGCTCGACAATGGCCTGACAGTGATCACCTGCCCGGACTATGCCTCCGATGTGGCCGGAGTCTTTGTGGGATTCCGGGTGGGGGCCGGAATTGAACAGCCGGTAGGAATCCGTGCGCTGCTTCACGAACACAATCGGGGCCGTGTCGAGCAGTTGCTGACTGACGATAAGAGCTTTACGCGACTGGCCTCGCATATCCGCGATGCAGGCAGCGTGCAGTGGCGGGTGGAGTGGGATTACCTGGCGATGCAGGCCACCTGCACCTCAGCATATCTGGAGGAGATGTTTAGACTCATCCGTGCCGGTCTGTTCGCGCCAGATATCCAGTCGGATCTGCTGGAAAAAGGTCAGCAACACCTGGAGGATGAGTACCAGAATCTGGCACGGCGGCCGGCGGAGGCTGCTTATTACCTGTTTCGTGAGGCTATGCTTGATGAGGTGGCGGTGGCGGGCGCTCAGCCCGTCTTTGGTAAGCCCGAGCAGGTGGCCCAGATTACTGTGCAGCAAGCCAGCGACTTCGCCGACAAGTACCTGCGAGCAGCTGATGCCGTTGTCGTAGTGGTCTCTCCGCTTTCCAGTGAGCAAGCTCTGCAGCTAGTACAGGATGCTCTGGGTACAGTCAAACGCGGTATGTCCGCTTTCCGTCAGGACCGAAGCTGCTATCCAGACTCTCGGGTTCGCGTCGGTGGCAGTCCACAGGCCCAGCTGGCGACTGTAGTTGTCGGGGTAGGTCTACCTGCTCCTGGACAGCAGGGCTTCCGCGTCGGTCAGTTGCTATATCACATTCTCAGTGGGCCCCAGGGTCGGTTGGTCCGGGATCGGAGCTTGCTCCACACCCTGGCCTTGAACCTGCCGTTTCGTCTGCTGGCCGAGCATACTCCCCTAACTGTGTTGCCCGTGGCGATGAGTAGCTCTCCTCACCTGGCTATCTACGCGGAGTGCGCTCCCGACGCTGTCGGGAACGTGCACGAACAACTGTTGCGCCATATTAATTCGCTGGGTGCGGGTGCCATTCGCCCTGAGGAACTACAACAGGCCAAGCAGAGATTGATCAACAGACGCGCTCGCACTATGCTCAGTGCCGGCCGCCTGGCAGCGCATCTGGGCCGAATGCAGATGCTTGGCGTTGCACCGGCCAGCTTCGCTGACGGCGCGGCTCAAATAGAGCAACTGACTGTTGAAGATATCACAGCCCTGGCGCAGACGCATTTTCAGAACCATTACGTTGGTGTGCGGATGCCCAGCTCCAGTGGACAGGATTAGTCGGGTGGCAGCGTGTCACCCGCGACTTTGCAAGCTAATGTACAGAGACTTGACGCATCCAGGAGTGAATACCGATGATTGATGGTGTTGCGACCAAGCGACTGCGTCTGATCCCTGATGAGCGCGGCTATCTGATGGAGATCCTGCGCGATGATGACGACCTCTTCATCCGGTTTGGCCAGGTCTATGTGACCGCCTGCTACCCCGGAATAGTGAAAGCCTGGCACTGCCACCAGCGCCAGGTTGATATGATATGCTGTCTGCAGGGCACCGCCCGGCTGGGCCTGTATGACGACCGCGAAGATTCGCCCACCCGTGGCGAGACCAACAGCTTTATCCTGGGTACACTCAACCCGCTGATAGTGCGTGTGCCCCCGGGCGTCTGGCATGGCTTCATGCCTGTCACTGATGAAACCGCTCTGATTCTCAATGTCCCCAGCGAGCACTATGAGTATGATGACCCTGACGAGCTGCGTCGCGACCCCTTCGATCCCGAAATAGATTTCCCGTGGCATACGCGCGGAGGCTGAAGTGACCGGACAGCAGCGGTTTATGACAGCACTGCGTCATCAGCAGCCCGATCGTGTACCGCTGTGGGAGCTTATCGTTAACCGGCCCGTCATTGAAGCACTGTACGGCGACATCAGCTACCTGGATTTCTGCGAGGTGGAGGACCTCGACGCCGTTACCATCTTCGAGGACTGGCGACCGACTGAGCGGATTGACGAGAATACCGTTCGCGATGAGTGGGGAATCGTCTGGCGCACACCGGCTTCTGGCATAGCGTATGCGGTGGGCCATCCCCTGGAAAATGAAGTTGACCTGGCCGATTATGAGCCACCCGACCCTGATTGAGTTCAGCCACTATCTCCGGGGGATGCAGAATCTACTGATGGACTACGTGTTGAACCCCGAGTTGGCCCATCGTGTGGCCCGCATGATCACTGATTACAAGACTCGGGTGCTGGAGCGCGCCGCCCAGATGGGTGCCGATGTCCTGCTCACCGGCGATGACTACGCTCATCGGCTCGCGCCGCTTATGTCTCCCGACCATTTTGCTGAGTTTGTCGTGCCGTACTTGCAGGAATGCGTGGACGTTGCCCACCAGGCCGGGGTTCCCTTCATCAAGCATACCGACGGTAACTTATGGCGCATTTTGGATATGCTTGTGGAGACGGGCATTGACTGCCTCGACCCGATTGAGCCACTGGCGAGCATGGATATCGGCGAGGTGAAAGCGAAGTATGGCCACCGTATCGCGGTGGCCGGCAATGTGGACTGCACCGAGCTTTTGTGTCATGGGACCCCGGATGACGTTGTAGAAGGCGTCAAGGAGACCATCGCCAAGGCGTCGCCCGGCGGCGGGCATATAATGGCCTCCAGCAATTCCATCCATCCCGCCGTCAGGCCGGAGAACTACCGGGCGATGGTGCAGGCCACCCGCGAGTTCGGGCAGTATCCCCTCGATGCCGACATGGTCGCCGAATACCGCCAGAAGAACTACATCGCCAGGTACCTCGACACTACCCAGTAGGACAGGCGAGGGTAAATCGGGGACTACAAAGACGAATGCCTGAGCCGCGTGGCTCAGGCAATATCGTCCGGTTTTACCTTCATAGAGTTGCTACTGGTATCTTATCGGCACATCGGGCGGTCTCCTAAAGCTTTTTCAAGAGAATTTTCCGGCGATTTTCTTGATTAGCCTGGGAGTCGCCCCCAGCCGTTAACTGCTATAGACGCCTGAGGCAGTCAAAAAGTTCTGTTTATGGTGATACCAAAATCGAAAAAAATTATCTCAAACGTGGGGCCGACTTACTCTTCGAGCACAAACTGCGGTTCGACAGGCCAGTCGTGCGCAAATTCAGCCGCTGATGCCATAGCGGTCGGGTCAAGGATACCCCTCCCACAATACAGGCAAATCGAGGACTAAAAAGACGACTGCCTGAGCCGACTGGCCCAGGCAATATCGTCCGGTTTTACGCTTACTGAGTTGCTGCGTATATAGACGCCGGAGGCGGCCAAAAGGTTCTGTTTATGGTGATGGCAAACTGAAAAAACTATCTCAAGCGTAAGCAGCGATGGTCGGGGCATCTGCCTTCGCCGAGGCTATGGCGGACGTGACGGGGTGCCTCTCTCACAATGCAGGCCAATCGGGCCTTAAAAAGACGATAGCCTGAGCCGCGTGGCTCAGGCATAATCGTCCGGTTTCACACTAATAGAGTTACTGGTGTGCCTTAAGTATACCACTTCCGGCTGTTGACTAAACATCAATTGAAAAAATGCGCTTCTTTTCACTCTGGGCCAGGGTGTGTGCTATTATTGACTGCTGTGAGGTGCGACCATGGTCTTGTACGTAGCGATGGCAAAATCTGAACAGGATTACCTGGACCGCGCTGGAGAGTTGTTGTTCCAGCACAAGCTACGATTCGAAGGGCTTTCCGGCTGGCCCTGCCTGATGATGCGTTATCCCTGGGTGGGTCCGGAAGTGGTAGAGCATTATCCCATTCGGGCCATTGTCATCAGCGGTTTCGGGCACGGATGGGACGAGATGGAGATGTCTGAGCTGTACGGCCTATATGACCTGCTCCACGCTGTTGAGGTTCCCGTGCTGGGCATCTGCGGGGGCCATCAGCTCCTGGCTCACGTTTTCACCAAAGACTTTCGCAGCACAGGCGAGCTTCGTGACCAGCCGATGCGTCGCCTCCAGCCTGGTGAGCCGGATTGGGCTCCGGATTATCATCCGGGCTACTTTGTGGAGACCGGCATCCAACCGGTGACAGTCATCCACCCCGATCCGCTCTTTGCGGAACTGCCCGAGGTGATCTACGTGCGGCAGTCACACTTCTGCGAGGTAAAGCATCTGCCGGCTGATTTCCACCTGTTGGCCAGCAGTGACCATTGCCGCTTGCAGGCGATGCGCCACCCTCGCCGACCAGTATATGGAGTGCAGTTCCATCCGGAGATGTATACCGAGCACTATCCGCACGGTCGTCGGGTCCTGCTCAACTTCTTTACAATAGCTGGGGCGGATACTGAGAATCAAGTCACGGAGGGTTGAGGGGGCTCGGCGTTTGGCTCGGTCTGCTTGCGGCTGTGGGAGACAAGCATTCTGACAATCTGCTTGCGAGTTTCCGGGTCATCAATGTAAGACTCGCTGATCATGCAAAGCAGGTTCCACAGCGCGGGGGTACGATTCAGTGAATAGCAGGTGTATGAACCTTCGTGGGAGGTAACCTTTCGAAGAAGACCGTAGTCAGCAAAGCGCTCGACCACTGGCTCCACCATTTCCACGGGATGGTGCAGGCGCAGGGCTAAACCCGCTGCTGTGTCAAAGGTCTTGGGATGATCCTGCAGGTACAGGGCAACATGCAGGCCGACGATGGTCTGCGCCACGTCTCTTATGAATTCAGCGATTCGCTTATCCATCAGTCCCCCCTCCCTGCCAGATAACGGCGCAGTGTGGCTGTCGCCTACTAAGTTATTCGCCGTCCGTCCTGCGACTCCTTCTCGCTATGAGACAGCATACAGTTGTAGGGATTGACAGGTAAGGGAGGAGAGCGCATGGACGGCATAGAATATTGCTGTCACTATGCTGGATAGCGGGTTTCTGTGGAGTTTTGGTTGCAGGTCTATCCGTCTGAGCTGCTGACAGGAGGCAAATTATGGCCGGCGATGTGGCTGTTGTATTTGACTGTGGTGCTACTAATGTACGGGTGATAGCTATTGACAGCCAGGGACGAACGCTGGCTTCGGCCACTCGCAGCAACGAGACCGCCCCGCAGCCGCAGGCGGCCAATGATGAGTGGCGGATCTGGGATTTGGATGAGGTTTGGGCCAAGCTGGCGGGGGGATGTCAGGAAGTTTGCCAGCAACTTGATACCAGTCGTATTGCGGCGGTGACGGTCACCACCTTCGGCGCTGACGGTGCGCCGGTGCAATATGACGGAACTTTGACCTATCCAATAATCTCCTGGCAGGAGACGCGCACCCAGCAGCTTACCTCCGACATTGCCCAGTTGATGCCCCTCGGGGAGATATTTGAAGAGACTGGCTATCAGATAATGTATTTTAACACGCTGCTGCGGCTGATGTGGCTGCGCCAGAATGCTCCTGAAGCGCTCCAAAGGGCCGACTGCTGGCTGATGATGCCGGGGATACTGAGTATGCAGCTTTGTGGGGAGCTGTCCATTGACCCCACCGCCGCCGGCACTATGATGGCTATGAATATGGGGGCCCGCGACTGGTCGGCTAAGATGCTAGACTTGGCCGGAGTGGACGAATCATTTTTCCCGGAGTGGGTCCAGCCCGGGGAAGTAATCGGTGCAGTGCACAGTCAGGCTGCCGCGGAGACCGGCTTGCCTGAGGGAACAGCGGTTGTAGCGGCAGGCCACGATACTCAGTTTGCGCCGTATGGGTCAGGTATGCAACCCGGTGAAGCCCTGCTCAGTAGCGGGACTTGGGAGATTCTGCTGCTGCGTGTGGATGAGTTCGCTCCCACGCCCTCTGCCTTTGAGGAGGGACTGCTGTTCGAGTGCGATGCCCTGCCCGATTTGTGGGATCCACAACTGCTGATGATGGGCAGCGGCGTTCTGGAGTGGATTCGCCAGCAGTTATTTAGCAGCGGCGAAGGCCCCGCCGCGAGTTATGAAGATATGATCGCAGCGGCCCGCGCAGTCCCGCCCGGGGCAGGTGGCGTTTCGCTGATTCCCTCATTTGTCGCTGACACGGGGCCGACTAAGAAGTACAATACCGAGGGCACTATCCTGGGACTGGGAATGAATACGACTGCGGCGCAGGTATATCGAGCCGGGCTGGAGGGCCTGTGCTTTCAGATGCGCTCGGCGGTGGCGATTCTCCAGGAAGCTACCGGGTTTCCCATCGAGGGTATTCGTGTGGTTGGAGGCGGGGCGCGCAACGACCTGTGGAATCAGCTCCGCGCCGATGTCAGCGGGCTTCCGGTAGTGACCACCTCCCAGCAGGAGGCCACGGTGCTGGGCGCAGCACTGTTTGCGCTGGTTGGCGCTGGACAGTTTGACTCGATACAGCAAGCTGTCGACAGCGTCGAGATGGGCGAAACTATTTATGAGCCGTCCGAGGCGGCGCAAGAGTACGCCTCGCTTTACGAGCAGTATATGGAAGTTCCACCGGCATTACAATGCTACTACGAGGAGAGAGACACTAATGAGTCGCCTGACTAACTCCGAGCTTGTTCGAGTTGGATTGATTGGCTATGGCCCACAGTTTGGAATGGCGAAGAATCACGC
Organism: Candidatus Zipacnadia bacterium; assembly: GCA_029821515.1. Classification (GTDB taxonomy): domain Bacteria; phylum Armatimonadota; class Zipacnadia; order Zipacnadales; family Zipacnadaceae; genus JALGTD01. The sequence goes on from JALGTD010000106.1 coordinate 6,769, forward strand.
CGACTACATCGCCCAGACCAGCGGTCTGAAGGTAGTGGCAGTGGCTGATATCAACCCCAGAGCCTTACAGAAGGCACGAAAGGACCTGGGTGAAGAGATTCTTACGTTCGACAGTGCCAACAAGATGCTCGCTGCGGATGCAGTGGATATGTGTGTGATAATCACCCCGCACAACACCCACGCCAGGTTGGCTATCCAGTGCCTGCAGGCGGGAAAACATGTGGTAGTCGAGAAGCCTATGTGTCTTAGCTATCGCGAAGCCGAGAAGATGATCCAGGCCGCCCGCGCCAATGAGCGTATGCTGACCGTCTTCCACAATCGCCGCTGGGACGGCGACTATATGGCCATCAAGAAAGCCATTGCCGATGGCCTGATTGGCAAGGTGTTTCACATTGAGGCATACTTTGGCGGCTGGGAGAAGCCCCGTGATTGGTGGCGGGCCGACAAGGCAATCTCAGGCGGCGCGTTTTACGACTGGGGCGCTCACTACCTGGACTGGACCCTGGGGCTTATCCCCGAGGCCAGGATGACTCACATTAGTGGCTTCTTCCACCAGGATGTCGTCTGGAAGCGGATGAGCAATGAGGATCAGGTCCAGGCGATTGTCCGCTTTGACACGGGTTGCGTTGCTGACGTGCAGGTGTCGAGTGTAGCCTTTGCTGGCCGGGCCCGCTGGCGCATTCTGGGAACCAAGGGCACGATTGAGGACTGGAGCGGAGGCAGTTTCACTGTCTACACCCAGGTCAAGGGCTACGCGGCCGAGATGGAAGTTGACTACCAGAAGAGCCAGTGGCCGGAGTACTACCGGAACATCTCCGCGCACTTGACCAGGGGCGCTGACCTGATTGTCAAGCCCGAGCAAGCCGCCCGGACTATTGCCATAATGGAATATGCCGAGCGGTCGTCCAAGCAGGGCAGAACCCTCAAACCGCCCTGTCTGTAGCGGACCGCTCTTGACATTGTGGTCGGGGCAAGGATGCCCCTCCCACAGCGTTATCCACGGGGCTATCCCGGATTGATCATCGTCCCGATGCCCGCGTCGGTGAACAACTCCATCAATAGCGAATGAGGGATGCGGCCGTCAATTATGTGAGCGCGCTCCACTCCGCCCGCAACGGCGTGAATGCAGCTTTCCAGCTTGGGGACCATCCCCTCGGCTACATCTCCGTCGGCGATGAGCGCCTTCGCCTCACTGGCGGTCAACTCACTAATCAGCGTGGTCGGATCGTCGGGGTCTTCC
>JALGTD010000107.1 GCA_029821515.1 Candidatus Zipacnadia bacterium
GAACAAGTCATTGCTAACGAGGCGAGCACGGAGGCAGACAGCATCCAATCTGCAATGATCAATACTGCAGAGCACTTGTCTTCAGCCTCCATCCTGCACCGAGGTGCCATGATCACAATGGAGAATAAGTAGACTGGAGCTACCTACAATGTCTTCCCACCTAACCGCTGTGACCGTATTGATTTGTGGCATATTGCTCTACGCCAGCGCAGTCGCTACTGCTGATAACGGCAACGAGCCTGTCTTTGCGCTTGGCTTTGATGGAACTACGGTTGCCCGTGGACCAGACGAAGAGCCAATTGCGCCAATTAAGGCACAGAATGTAGAGTTTCGGCCTGGTCTGATAGGGCAAGCTCTCCAGGCTGACGGCGCGCTTGTTGAGTTCGCCGCGGAGCTGCTACCCCAGGAGCAGGGAACTTTGGTGATGTGGCTCTCCCCGCTGGCCGATCCACCGGGTCGAGAGTTGAGCTATTGGCGCATCTATTTTGGCGACGCCGACGACTGGGGCCCGCTGGGCATGCCCCGGTTGTGGCTATTTAATACTCTGCTACGTTTCGACATGGATGATGGGAAGTGGCTCTGGTCGGCGATTCCGGTGGGGGCTGGATGGAGTGGTGGCGCCTGGCATCAGCTCGTGGGCATCTGGGATTGTGCTGGCTACATAGCACTTTACTTCGACGGCAAACTGCTAATGGAACGACAGGTCAGGTCATGGCAGCCACAGAAGCGTAGGGCCTTCTGCGTCGGGACTGGCGTTGGCTACGGTCATCAGCCTCTACCAGCTCACGCCTTGATTGATGAGGTAGCTCTGTACGACTATGCGATGTCGGCTCAAGAGGTGAAGCAAATGTATTATCAGACCGGTGTTACTTCGCTACGTTTCAAATTGTCCGAGACTGTCTTTGAACTGCCACCTGACCAACTTCCCGTGGTCGCCACCAACGTGGGAGCTGCTCGCTGGCAGAGCACTGTTCAGTGGAGTTGTGAGGAACGTCGGGGTAGCTTTGCACTTGATCTTCCCCCAGGGGCGGAAGAACAGCTCACTATCAAACACCCCCTATCCCCCAGCATGCGCGGTGAGGCAAGCATCCAGATAGACTGGCACGAAGGGATAGACTATCGGCAGGCGCGTAGCGAGCAGTTGCGCCCCTACATTCTACCGTCGCTGGAACCCCCGGCTGAACAGCCGCCGGAATGGCAGATGGTGGGCATGGTTGACTGCACCGAGCAAGCGCCAATCTCGGAGGCAGGCAACTCGCAGGTGGTCGAGGGGCCAGCCGGCCGCTATCGCGAAGCCGGGAGAAACCGCTGGGATCGCTTTGCATACATCTTTGAGTTGTCAGCGCCCCGTCGTCTGGCCCGATTGACGGTTGAGTATCCCGACGATGCGACCCGCGCTATTGTAGTAGCCTCCAATATCCCTATTGAGGACGAACCAGTCGCAGCGGGCGCGGAAAGACACGTATTAGCTAATGGCCTGCTTACCGGGGGTAAATATGATTTGACCAACCAGATGCAGCGGCGGCAGTACTTCTTTCCAGCTATGTCACAGCACGTTGCCGTCATCATCGAGACAGGAATGCAGGACGAGCCAGCAGCAGTGAGAAGTCTAACCTTGGAAGAGGCCGATCTGGAATATGGCCCAACGGCACCGCCTCCTGCCTTGCAAGCCCAGACTCATCGCAGAATGGGTCTATACTGGGAAGACCCGATCTTCGGCCAGGATTTCGGGTGGACCGGAACCGACTATCGGCGCTGGGACGAAGTGTTGAATCGTGCGCTTAACTATATGGCCTGGAGCGGGCAGGACTTACTGGTGTACCCCACCGTCTGGTACCAGGGCCCCATCTATCGTAGCGAAGCCGAGCCGGGCACCTGGCCTAGCGGGGGCCGCGCTCATCCCAGTGGCTATCCCCGCCTGATGGCTATGCGCTGTGCCCAGCGTGGCATCAAGTTCATCTCCACATTCACCATCTGGCACTTGCCCTCTCTGGCCCATCTGATACTTCCCGCCGAACAGGTGGCCGCGGGAAAGCCCTCAGTCAATACAGTAACCCGAGAGGGCGAAGTGCTGACCTCGAACAATTGGCATTCCCCGCCGTTGCTCAACGCCCAGCATCCCAAAGTCCAGGAGGTCCTCTTGCGGCTGGTGGACGAGCATATCACAATGTGCGCAGATCAGCCCAGCTTTGCGGGCATTCAGTTTGCCCTGTGGCCCAGTTCGCCAATGCAAGCGGGAGCCAGGTTGCTGACCAGCTATGATGACTGGACAGTGAATCAGTTCGCACATCACATTGGGGAAAGCCCACCCGGTGGGCCACAGGAGGCGGAGCGATTCAAGCAGCGCGCCGACTGGATTCTGAACGATGCCCAGCGCCGCCAGCAGTGGATTCAGTGGCGCTGCGACCAGATGACAGACTTCTATGGTGAAGTGGCTGCCCGGCTGGCGAAGGCCAACCCCCAGGCCAAGCTACGGTTAGTAGTTCAGCAACCCTATCCCTGGGTTGAGATGGAGCCTGCCAAGGCTCTGCGCCAACAGGGCATAGATATAGAAGCGCTGTCACACAATTCCGATATAGTGATAACCCGCTTCACCAACCAGACCTTCGACCGCATTGCTCGTCTGGCCCATCCCGCTTTTGTGCCACCCGGCGGCACCGAACTTGGAGTAATCACTGACTACGACACGCTGGAACTCACACGTCAGATTCAGCAGCCTTTCTACGGACTACCTCGCACCAACAATACTACGAAAGTCATTTCGCGTTGGGGGGAGATGCTCCCAAGCTAGAATTCCCCTCGCCCTGGCGGACTGAAGGCACTGGCCGCTGCTCTCAGCCAACGCCACGCGGGCACTATTTCCTGCACCATCCGGCCCTGGCTCTTTACCTCTTTGATGCCCAGTGGCTGGCAATTGGTGGCTACAACTTGGGTACAAGAGGCTTCGAAAACGAAGTTCGTGATTTTGCCTCCGTTCTCCGTGCTTTGCCTCAGGTACCTTTTACCGATCTGGGCTGCACCGGACCTATTGTGGTTCGCAGTGAACATTACCGATCGCCCAGCACGGCTGTCGCTGCGTGTAGAGGACGGGACATTGGCAGAAGTGGTGAGCGGTGAAGAAGTATCGACCCCGCGAGGTCAAGCTACCTTCACTTTCGGGCCTTATGAGCTACGGGCCTGGCGTACCTCCCAACAAACAGAGGTAGCCACGCGCGGCCGCCCCCGACCACCGGCACCTACGGGACTTGAGTAGTCTGGGCCTTAGCGCCTGGCACCGGGTGACAGTGCAGTCGACGTCCGAATTATTGATAGTTAGTGTCTGGCCCAGGCAGCAGTGTGCCTCCTAGCTGCTCAAGCGTTCTCAGGTTGCTTAATTGCTCACCAGTAAGCTCGGAGAAGGCTATGAATTCTTGATTCTTGCGCTTACGTCGCCAGCACGAGAAAGAATTGACCACAGATCCGAAGAACATATCAATCGAGTACAGGTAAATGGGAAATCCCGATATAGCCAACTACGCTGGTGACACGACAATAACAGTAGTCCTCTAATCTCATGCGGGTAATCCCAGCTAAAGGAGGCGCGGAATGTTGGAATTTGATTTTCGTCAGATCGATCAGGACATCTACGGATCACTCAGCTATGCCGAGGGCATGCCGACCGACCCCGCGAAGACAGCCCTGCTGATCGTGGACATGATGCCTGCGCTGACCAATTCTAAGATCGGGGCAGCCAGGGCCTACAGTAAGAGCCTGAGCGTCGGGATAAAGTATTTCGACGAGAGAGTCCAGGATATGGTCATTCCCAACATAGGCAAGTTCCTGGAGTTCTTCCGAAAGCAGGAGATGACGATCGTCTACATCGTTACTTGGTCTGAGACAGACGATCTTTCTGACATGCAGCCCTACTGGCAGCGGGCGATTAGGAGATACGAGGCGCTGTTGGGTGAGCAGGTCTGGCGTAAATGGAACGAGGGCATGCAGATTTGTGACGAGATAGCGCCTCGCGGCCACGAGCTGGTCTTGCCCAAGCGCACCAGCTCGGCGTTCAGTTCCTCAATGCTGGACTTTTGTCTGAAGAATGCGGGGATTGAGACGGTAGTTCTGACGGGCTGCAATACCAACGGCTGCGTCTTCGAGACAGCGGTGGTGGGCAACAACATGGGCTACGACTTCATCTTGGCCAGCGATGCTACCGCCTGTTTTGCCCCAGCCTTGCAGGACGTGGCCGAAACATGGATCGCCCGGCACTTCGGCATAGTCAGAACCACCGATGAGACCATCGCTTTGCTTAGAGCCGACGAAGGAAAAAAGTAAGTCTGTATCTCTACATGCACCACGAGGAGAGGTGACCTATGACCCACGAACCTATGGCCGTATTGAACGCGGTGTTGGCGTGGTTGGAGAAGCAGATTGATCTAGACCACAGAGCCGAAGTTGAAAAGCGTCATCGCGACGCTATGTACTGGCGGCCGACAGACCACCCGCCGGTCGGCATTGGCGGAATTCCGCTAGAGCAATTCCCTATCTACCCATACCGGGAGACCTTTGATGATCCTGTCAAGATGATGGTTAATGAGTTAGTTCATCCTCTTTATCCCGAAGATCCCAGTGTAGGTAGCTCGGTGCTGCTCAAGGACGATTTCCCGTTGCAGATTCGGGCCAATCACGGCCTGGGCATAATTCCCTCACTCTTCGGCGCCCAATATCGGATAGCAGGTCCGGAAGCGGGGTTGAGCGAGGGAGCCATGCCGTGGGTAGTACCTCTGGGAGGCCCGGAAAACATCGTGCCCCTGATAGACGCAGGGTTGCCCGAACTTGACAGTAGTCTGCTCAGCAGAGTGTTGGAGACGATGAGTTTTTATCGCGAGAAACTATCTGAATATCCCAAATGCAGCCAGGCCATTCATATTACTCAGCCTGACTTGCAGGGCGTTATGGACAATGCCCATCTGTTGTGGGGTGCGGACCTGTTTGTCTATCTGTACGAGGAACCCGAACTGATTCACAGTCTAATGGACCTAATGACCCAGACTGAGATTGCCATGGTCAAGAAGCTTCAGCCATATACTACTGAGCAGGCCAGTGAAGATTGCGTTTATCTGCACTGGGGAGTGTGTCGGGGTAGCCTGCTGCTGAAGAACGATATCCCCGCTATGATCTCGGCTGAGATGTACGCGGAATTTGTCCGCCCCTATGATGAGCAAGTTTTGCGGGCTTTCTCCGGAGGAGGAAGCATCCACCTTGGGGGCGGCGGGGACCATTGTCTACAGGAGCTGGCCAGTACTCAGAACCTCGGCTCCGTGCACCTGGATCCCCAGAGTAGCACCGACACATGGTATGAAGCCCTTAGGGAGCGCAATATTGGCCTTGTGGATATAGTCCACCCCAAGGAAGAGATTTTCAGCGGGCAGTATAAGCAGCGCTTCCCCACCGGAGTCTCTTTCGTCACCGAGGTCAGCGGCCTGGAAGAGGGCCAGCGGCTTATGGAGGTCATTGACAGGTAGAGTGAGCGAGGTGGGAACCCGTGTCGTCACATGGGCTGGGGGGTCGCATCGATCAGAGAACACTAGACGCAACAAGCAACTATATGGGAAATGTCCGAATAAGCCATATGGGCAATCCCGGTCCGACACATTGCATCGGAGCCGAAACGGAGGAGTTAGACAAGTGAGTGGCGGATCTTTGCGCTTACACCCCGGTGTTTTGCCGTCGGGCAGAACCTGGTCGGCGCGCGGGCAGCAGAGGCGCAAGGCCCGATCACCATTGAGAAGCTGGAGATGCACGTTAACTACAAGGACTAGCAGAGCCAGACTGCCCAGTGCTGAGCAGTTGACGCGGACGTACGAGACGATGGTGCTTATCCGCACGTGATCTCGGCTTAGACGTAGCAACAAACGATATGGGAAATGAAATCCCAGTCAAATGTGGCTGCCAGACTACAGTGGCTTCAGATATCTGCTGCCTGTGAGCCGCCGTTGGGCCAAGAGCCGTAGCCGCAATAACGAGAAGTTCCTCTGATTCCGCTGAATCTCGGTCAAGAGGGCTCCAAACTCACTTTCTGCACGTAAATGGCTGAGCCGCAGGGGAATTCCTGGCTTACTCAGCGAATATTGGGACCCCGTCCGATGGTCCGAAAGAGGAAGGTACTGTAGATGGATTACTGCCAGTTGCAGAACGATGAACTTATGGTGGACAATGTTTCTGCGGCAGGTAGAGCGGGGATGTTGAGGCATAAATGTCTAGGTCAAGCTGTTATCATCAGCCTGTGTCTTCTTCTGAGTGCGACGGCCACCCTGTGGGCCGGTGACTTACCCGGCCCCCGCGAGCCACTTACCTTCCACGATATGGGACTCTATGGTGGCTGGAATGATTACTGGTTGAGTGACGAATGTCCCTTCAACTTCTTCATTGTGCAGGCATGGGTGCGCCCTGAGGGAGATACCGTGGCCCATGGCATGTCAGAAGAGAGCACGTGGGGGCAGTGGCTGAGGCGGGCCAACGAGAAGGGCAAACGCATCGTTGCTGTAGTCACTCCGCTTGATTCGGGCGAAGCCAAGGACCCGCTGGCGCATTTTCAGGCTGCGTTGGATTCGTTCCTCCAGGGGGTCGACGAAAGCCTGCTGTACGGCATAACCCTCGACGAGGAGAACGTCTTTTGGGATGGTCACGCCGAGAGACTGTGCGAACTCTACCGTTACGTCAAGGAAAACTACAATGTCCCCGTTTACCAGTGGTGGAGCCCCTATGCTAGTCCACCTGGGTTTGGTTGGCCGCATCTGCCTGCTGACGGCTGGCTCATCGATGAGTATGCTCGCGGGGGTGTTTCGTTCGAGCACTTCGTCCGTTCGTATGTCGTTCATCAATTACCGGTCATTCAGATCGTGTGGGCTGCGCCCTTGATGGCCGATTTCAACTGGGAGAGATCTGGGGATTCGGCGTTCGATTGGCAACTGCGCGTCTGCCGCAAATACGGTATCCCGTGCGGTTTTTTCATGTGGGAGGGGCACGGAAATGTGTGGGGCTGGAGTCCGGATGCCTTACCTGCCTCGAAAGCTGTACATGAACGGGCCGTACAATGGACTCACCGCGCCGCAGCGTCCCAACTGGAGCCGTACAAGGCGATCTGGGATGACCTACCGTCGCTGCAGCCCCAAACACTGGTTTGTACCGAGTCTGGCAACCTGTCCTTCGAAGAAGACTTCCTGAGCAGCGGCGGCCTAGTTGCCGCTGGTGCAGCGATTAAGGGGTTCCGCGATCTGCGCTGGGATGGTGGACCCCTGGAATTGCGCCCTCGCCAGCCGGGTCCCGCCTCAGCCACACTCTTATACCCGCTTCATTGTGACTTCCCGACAAAGCGGCTGCGCATAACCGTCACCGGGCGCGTAGAGCCAAGCCTCGCCGGCTGTATTGAGTTATCCGCTTCCGCTGATGGGGATAACTGGACGCCAGCCCAGGCAATGGCGAGGCAGGGCAAGGTTACGATCGATCTGTCCGGCTACGCACGGTTTAAGCTGTCTCGCGAGGTCTGGGTGCGAGTAGTGCTTTCTGGCCGCTCCAAGAGGGTGGACGATGTGCCGGCTGCAGTCGAGACTATCACGGTAAACGGTCAGTTGATTCCGCCATCTGAGAAGGCAATCCGCCTTCCGGTCGTGCCGGGTCTGCCGGTTCAGTGGCAGACTGGCTTTGAGGGGGCTACCATGCTGTTTACAGCCCATGTTGACAACCGGGAGCACCTAGAGATCGGAAACGGATTCGTCGGCACACACGGGACTGACGGATACGTAAACACAGTAATACTCCGCCAGAGGTTCGTTGCCGACAAGGGCATTGACTTGAACAGAATCACCTCGACAAACTACGCGGATGAGCAGAACTTCGCAGCTACCAACTTCCTGGGGGTCTCTCTGGATGGCCGGAACGTGCTTGTCGAGCAAACGACCTCCGGTGCAGCGCAGGGCACGGAACTGGTCCTCGACCTGAGCACGAATGAGCAGTTCCGTGATGTGCAGGAGTTTTGGGTGCATCTGACGATGACTAGCGCATGTGGGGTGAAAACCGGCACAACCAATAGCATTACTGGTCTTGCGATTGAGGGTATTGGTGCAAAGCTACACGAAGGACCGAACTAGAACCACCTCTAGCATCGCGCATCTAAACAATATGGTGTATGAGCCAAAGGGGAGATCTCAGATGAACCAGGGTAAATCAATATTGATGTGGGAGGTACTAGTTATGGTGGCATTGACCGCAGGCAGTGCTGGCGGCGCGATCGCGCCGCTCTCCTTTGACTATGAGGACGGTCAGCTCGTAGCCGATGCCCCGACGGTCATCCACATACACGAAGTAGCGCTGGAACCAGTAGCCGGCAAGGTCTTTGCCTATGCCAGCTTTGAGATGATTCCTGCTAATCCCGTCCCCTATGCAGACGATCAGCCCCAGGGCCGGCAGTTTGTCACGGTGGGCCAGCTCAAGGATGGCGAGCTTACCCCCGCAGTGCGCCTGGGCATAAGCGACGAGCGTAGCCTACCCCACGAGCAGGGCGTCATGTACACGTATCTATTCGACGGGCAGCTTGACTACCACGGGTTACGGGTCCGGCCCAACACGCCCTATGACTTCCGACTGCGTCTCGACCTCGAGGCCCAGCAGATG
>JALGTD010000108.1 GCA_029821515.1 Candidatus Zipacnadia bacterium
GCTACCCGCCGCAGATGACCATCCAGGGATAGCTCACCGATAACAGAGACCTCATCCAAATCATCTATGCTCACCTGCCCGGTCGCCACCAGAATGCCCAGAGCAATGGGCAAATCAAAGGCCGGGCCTTCTTTACGGATGTCGGCCGGTGCCAAATTGACAGTTATCCGCTCCACCGGAAACTCAAAGCCGCTGTTGCGGATGGCCGACTCCACTCGCTCGCGGCTCTCGCGGACGGCGGCATCGGGCAGGCCCACGGTGGTAAAGCTACGCAGCCCCCGGGAGATATCCACCTCCACCTGAATCGCACAAGCATCAACTCCTATTACCGCAGCACTGTTAATTCTCGCTAGCATAAGAGGACCCCTTTTTACCGAGTGGATGCACTGGATAGTTCATCGTTGACGCGGACTAGACCTTCCCCGCTATGCTTGTCCACCTGGCTTGTAAGTCTGCAAGAAGCTTGCATCTGGGCTACTGTCGCTTTTCTGCAGCGCAGACTGGGCAATGGCATTATCTGTCCAGATCGGGCAACAACTCCATCTGGCTCAACTGTTTCACCGGCGCAAAGCTGCGGCGGTGTACCAGGCTGGGCCCGTACTTCCGCAGCGCGGTCAGGTGCTCAGGGGTTCCGTAGCCCCGGTTGCGTTCGAAGCCATAGTGGGGATAAAGCTGGGCCAGATACTCCATCAGATGGTCGCGGAATACCTTAGCGATGATTGATGCGGCGGCTACACAGTAGCAAATGGCGTCGCCGTCGGTTATGCAGCGATGAGGGACAGCCAACTCCGGGGCATCAATGCCGTCGATAAGAACAAAGTCAGGCTCCGGTACCAAAGACCTGACCGCTTCAGACATGGCCCTCAGCGAAGCACGACGAATATTGAGGGTATCAATCTGATCCGCAGGGACTATCCCCACCGCACAGCCGACCTTCTCGGCCAGCAGTTGGTGAAAAAGATACTCACGCTGGGCCACGCTGAGGCGCTTGGAGTCGACGACGTGGGCAACGCGTTCCTGCGGAGGCAAAACAATGGCGGCGGCCACTACCGGACCAGCCAGCGCGCCCCGGCCGGCTTCGTCCACGCCCGCCACCAGCCTGTAACCTTGGGCCTGTGCCTGCCGTTCAGCGTTGCGCGACAAGCCCCGGTATCTTATCCGCGGCGCCTCGACGGACTGCCTTGTATACCGAGGGTACAGCCGCATCACCACTACTTCCAGACGCTGGGTGGCCTCAAGGCAATGAAGCTACTTGACCAGTCCAATACGGTGCGGAGGCCAGAATATCACCAGGGCCTTGCCCATAAGATTGACGCGCGACAGCGGCCCCCACTTGTGGCCGTCGTTAGAGTTGCCGCGATTGTCCCCGAATACCACCACATAGCCCGGGGGCACCTTATAGGGCGGGGGAAGGCCCGGCCAGTAACTGGGAACCGGCCCTCGGATATACGGCTCGTCCACTGGCTCTCTGTTGCGGTACAACCTGCCATTGTGGACTTCGAGGATGTCGCCAGGCATCCCGACGACGCGCTTGATAAAATCCTTTTCCTCAATAGATGCCTCTGGGGGGGCTTCAAATACTACGATATCTCCTACTTGCGGCTCGCCCAGGTAGTAGATGTACTTGCTGACCAGAATGCGGTCACCGCACTGCAGCGTCGGCTCCATAGAACCGGAGGGAATATAGAAAGCCTGCACAACAAAGGGGCGGAGGATAAAGAAGACCAGCAGCACAGCAACAAGGCCCGAGTCAACAAATTCCAGGATGGCCGCTCGCGTTCGGTCCAGAAATCGCATCCGCGAGACGCCCGCCCGCACCGCTACTATGGCACCGAGCAGCGCAAGCATATGCCACGGATTTTGGAAGGCCAGCATGTCTTGCATCGGTCAGCGCCTCACCTCAAGCGTCTGCATCTTCGCTGGACTCTTCGGCAACTTCCGAGGATTCGGCATCTTCGTCACGGCTCTCCTCAGCGGCGTCGCTTTCCGGCTCCTCATTAGTCTCCGCCTTCAGCTCCTCATTATCCTCGGGCTCACTGGCAATTGCCTCGGCTTCCGACGCTGTTGCCGCCTCCTCACTATCCGCAACTGCCGTATCTTTGACAATTACTTCGCGGCGCTCCTTCAGGCGAGCCGCCCGCTGATGGCGCTTGCGCAGATAATAGAGCTTTGAGCGCCGGACCCGGCCTCGCCGAACAATCTCAACGTCGGCCACTGTCGGTGAGTGGAGCGGAAAGCTCCGCTCAACACCGATGCCGTAGGTGACTCGGCGGACAGTAATGCTGCGGTTGATTCCGCCACCTTTGCAGGCAATTACCGTGCCCTCAAAGCTGTGGATCCTGGCTGACTGCTGATCGCCGCCCTCCAGGATTCGCACCCGTACGCGCACTGTGTCACCCGGCTCAATGTCAGGGATATCCTTCTTACTGTATTTGGCTTCCACTTTTGCCATCAAATCAGTCATCAGTAATTCTCCTCAGTAGCAATGACCTGTCAAACGTAGACAGTGTCAGTACAACACTGCTGGCAGTGATTCAAAACAGATCGTTTAGTCCTGGCTGGCTTCTGCGTCCAACTCGGCCAGCAGTTGCTTGTCCTCTTCAGTAAGTTCAAGTTGCTTTAGTAGCTGCGGACGGCGCTCTCGGGTGCGGCGTAGTGCCTGTTTGCGCCGCCAGCGGTGAATCTTCTGGTGATGCCCGCTGAGCAACACCTCCGGCACCGCCATACCTCGCCACTGCGCCGGCCGTGTATAGTGTGGGTATTCCAGCAGGCCGCTGGCAAACGACTCACTATCTATCGAGGCCGGATTGCCCAGCACCCCGGGCAAAAGGCGCGCTACAGCACCAATTACCACCAATGCTGCCGCCTCCCCACCAGTCAGCACGTAGTCGCCAATAGACAGCTCCTCGGTGACGACAGTCTGGCGGACGCGCTCATCAACGCCCTCATAATGACCACAGATCAGAATAAATTGTTCTTGCTTGGCCAACTGTTCAGCTTTGGCCTGATCAAATTGCTGCCCCTGGGGTGTGAGCAGAATCACCGGGCAGTCCGGACCAGCTCTGCTGAGCAAATCCTCGACCGCCAAAATCAGCGGCTCCGGTTTCATCACCATCCCTGCCCCGCCCCCATAAGGGTAGTCGTCCACTACTTTATGCTTGTCAGCGGCATAGTCGCGCAGATTGTGTATATTCACGGCCAGCGCCTCTGACTGCCGGGCGCGAGCCAGTATACTACAGTCGAGGGGCGAGCTGAAAAAGTCGGGAAATATGGTGATGACCTCTATACGCATAACCCACCACCTCCTCCACGATGTACCATTCAATTCACCACAGCCGAGCAGCCAGTACAGCCATTAACTGCCCGTAACGATCAGGTCGCCTTCGTCCCGTGCCTGGGAGGCCTGAGTTGTGATGATCGCAGGTGCCTCTTCTTCTTCGCTGGGGATATGCTGGCGCATCTCGACCACCACGTCATCCTTGGTCACAATTTCTTGGCCACCCAATATTTCCGCGAGATTATCCCCTTCTTCAATCTCCACCTGGCTCTCCAGGGTGCCGCGGATGACCTCCTCCCCCAATTCCAGCTCCTCGACCTGCTTCATCCGCCCCAGCAGTGCTTCGCGCACGCTACGCTGCTTCTCCTTCTCCTGGTTAACCTGCTGACGGACGGCCATTGCCTGTTGAATATTGCTCCTCTGCAGCTCGGTGATATAGGGCTGGGTGCGGAAGTCAATCTGCTGGATCCGCTGGTCAATTTCGTCAATGCTGCGCTGCAGCTCTTCTTTGAGCTGCTCTTTAAGCTGCTCGGTAACAATTGACCTCAGTATTATGGCGCGCTTGATAACTACGCCCATCATCAATCCTCCATTTATCGGCAGACACCTTGTCGCTGATTGGCGCAAGGTACTCCTGTGTTAAGAGATAATATCTATGGTGGCGTGTATATTACGCTTCTTGGCAGCAGTGTCCACTACAACGCGTAGCGCGTCGGCCGTGCGGCCGCCCCGGCCGATGACCTGGCCCAAATCTGATTGGGCAACCTCCACCTGATAGACAGTCATACCGCTGCGCTCCATCGGGCTCACCTGCACTGCCTCCGGCTCGTCAACGATAGCCCGAACAATATACTCAACAAGCTGTTGCATACTAACAAACCTCTCAGCGCTGCCACTAAGCGCAAGCTACCCGGCGGCTTGCTTCTCCTGGAATGATTTCATGATCCCAGCCTTTTTAAGCAGCGAGCGGACCGTCTCACTGGGTTGAGCTCCCACGCTCAGCCAATGAAGCGCGCGATCCTCATTAATGTCGATCGTCGCTGGGTCAGTACCCGGATTATAGTAGCCAATCTCCTCAATGGAGCGGCCGTCCCTGCTCTTTCTTTGATCCACCACCACAACGCGAAAATGGGGCTGGTGGCGCTTCCCCGTCCGCTTTAGTCTAATTCTGGTAGCCAACTTCAACTGCTCCCTTCAATTGTTATACCCTGCAAATCAGTTAGTCAGATCAAGACTTGCCCAGTTGCAATCCGCCGATTTGCAGGCTCTTGCCCTGCGTCATTGCCTGCATCATCTTAGACAGTTCGCGATACTGCTTAAGCACGATATTGACATCCTGAACCGTGGTGCCACTGCCGCGGGCGACACGCCGTTTGCGGCTGGCATTTATGACACCAGGGCTGCGGCGCTCCTGGTTGGTCATCGAATTGATGACAGCATCTATCATGTCCAGCTCGCCTTCGTCAATGTCAACGCCGGAAAGATCCGGCAGTCCCGCCCCACCTGGTATCATCTTCATCAACTGATCCAGCGGCCCCATCCCGCGGACGCGGTTCAGGTGCGTGCGGAAATCCTCCAGGTCAAATTCCGCTGACAGCAGTTTCTCCTGGAGTTTCTGGGCTTCTTCCAGATCAATCGTCTGCTGCGCTTTCTCAACAAGCGTCAGCACATCGCCCATACCCAGGATGCGCTGGGCCATCCGGTCGGGATGGAATAAATCCAGGGCATCCATCTTCTCGCCGAGGCCCACAAATTTTATGGGCACGCCCGTAACAGCGCGCGCCGAAAGCGCGGCTCCTCCCCGAGCATCCCCCTCCAGCTTGGTAAGGATCAGACCATCTAGCTCCACCCGCCGACCAAACTCTTCCGCTACATTCACCGCATCCTGGCCGGTGAGCGCATCTATGACCAGCAGCGTCTCGGGCTGCTCAAAACTGCCCTCAATCTGCTCGATCTCCTCCATCATCTCCTGGTCAATATGCAGGCGACCGGCGGTATCAATGATTAAGGGATCCAGATTGTTGGACTTAGCGTAACTGGCCGCGGCGCGGGCAATCGCCACTGGATCATTCTCGCCCATAGTAAAGACCGGAACATCCACCTGCTCGCCGACCTGCTGGAGCTGCTCTATGGCGGCCGGGCGGTAGATGTCAGTGGCACACAGCAGCGGCTTGCGCCCTTCCTTCTGGATACGGAGGGCCAGCTTGCCCGCCGTAGTAGTCTTCCCGCTGCCTTGCAGCCCACACAGGATTATCACCGTCGGCGCCTGCTCGGCGTAGCTGAGCGGTACTGCCTCATCGCCCAGCAGGTGCACCAGTTCCTCATGGACTATCTTGACAATCTGCTGGGTGGGATTAAGGCCACTGAGGATATCTTCCTCGAGCGCCTTATTCTGGACATCATTTATGAAATCTTTGACGACCTGATAGTTGACGTCTGCTTCCAACAGCGCCAGACGGACCTCTTTCAGGCCTTTGGTCCTATCACCTCAAAGGCGGTCCGACTTGATACTCGCACCAGGACACGACACGCCGGCGTAACGGTACCGGCGCTGCTCCGGCCCCTGGAGTGCAGTTGCCCGCACAACAAGCGTTAAGTATATGTTATCTGTGGACCTGTGTCAACAGGAACGTGCGCGGCTAATTCATTGAACTAGCCGAGGCTGGCGCCAACTCCCGATATGACGTTCATCTGACGATAAGAGATCATCGAAGAGGTCATTTGCTGTCTCAATACTGGGACTATCTAAGAACCGAAAGGAAGATGTAGCCAGATACGTCCGGTTGTTCTCGAAAGCTATCCAATGCCTTCCCAAATGCTCTGCTGCCTCTCCAGTAGTATTAGAGCCGGCAAATATGTCCAGTACCGTGTGTCCAGGGTCCGTAAGAAATTTGATGAAGAAGCTTGGTAATTCCACTGGGAACCGGGCTGGCTGTGGCTTCACGCCCACCTCTCTACACAAACGCAAGTACTGAGAGTTACTACTTGTATTTGGAATTGACAACAGGTTAGGAGGAATAGCCCCTCCTTTGT
>JALGTD010000109.1 GCA_029821515.1 Candidatus Zipacnadia bacterium
GCCGAAATCCAGCGCGTCATGCAGATCCTGTGCCGGCGGACGAAGAATAATCCGGCGCTCATCGGTGATGCTGGCGTGGGAAAAACTGCCATTGTCGAATGTCTGGCTCAGCGCATTGCCCATGACGAGATTCCCGACTTGCTGAAGGGCCGACGGGTGGTTGCACTCGATCTGGCCAGCCTGGTGGCTGGCACTAAGTACCGTGGCGAGTTTGAAGAGCGGATGAAGCAGGTGATGGAGGAGATCCGCGACTCCGAGGGGCAGATTATTGTCTTCATCGATGAGCTTCATTCCATGGTCGGTACCGGCGCCGCCGAGGGCGCTATGGATGCTTCCAATATTCTTAAGCCTGCCCTGGCGCGGGGCGAGTTGCAGTGCATTGGCGCGAGCACGCTGGATGAGTATCGCAAGCATATTGAGAAGACCCCCTCGCTGGAGCGCCGCTTCCAGCCTATTACCATCCGTGAGCCTACTGAAGAAGAGACGATGAAAATTCTGCAGGGCGTCAAGGAGCGCTACGAGGACTTCCATCGGGTCTATTATATGCCTGATGCCCTGGAAGCGGCGGTAAAGCTGTCCACCCGCTATATTACCGATCGGGCTCAGCCTGACAAGGCTATTGATCTTGTCGATGAGGCCGGCTCGCTGGTAAAACTGCGTCAGTATACGATGACCACCAGCGTCGAAGCTCTTACCCAGGGCCTGCCCGAGGCGGAAGCCGAGGCAGCCACTGTGGTGGCGGACTACGAAGAGTTGAAAGCAGATTATGCAGAGGCGCCCGACGAACAGGCCGAGGAAGACGAGGAGGTGCCCTACGTTTACCGCGAAGATATTGGCCACGTGGTATCAACCTGGACTGGCATACCGGTGACCTCATTGACCCAGGAAGAATCAGGGCGGCTGCTGCATATGGAGGAGGCCATTCACGAGGACGTAGTGGGCCAGGATGAGGCCATCAGCACCGTCTCTCGTGCGGTTCGTCGGGCCCGTGCCGGCATCAAGGATCCCCGTCGGCCAACTGGCTCGTTTGTCTTCCTGGGGCCGACCGGCGTTGGCAAGACCCTACTGGCTCGGGTTCTGGCCCGGTTCCTGTTTGGCGACGAGGATGCGCTGATTCGCATTGATATGAGCGAATATATGGAGCGATTTGCGATCTCTCGCCTGACTGGCGCACCGCCGGGCTATGTCGGTTACGAAGAGAGTGGCCAGCTAACTGAGCAGGTACGGCGCCGCCCTTATTGCGTGGTGCTATTTGACGAGATTGAAAAGGCCCATCCGGAAGTCTTTAGCATCCTGCTGCAGATAATGGAAGATGGCCGCCTCACCGATGCGCAGGGCCGGGTGGTGGACTTCAAAAATGCTGTTGTGATTATGACTAGCAACGTCGGTGCCCGGATGATTACCGAGACCAGCAAGATGGGTTTTGCCTCTGCCGCTGAAGAACAGACCTCGGCTGAACTTGAGCGCGGTTACGAGCGAATGAAGAAGAAGGTCACAGAGGAACTGCGCAAGACCTTCAGCCCGGAATTCCTCAATCGGGTAGACGACATTGTTGTCTTCCATGCTTTGAGCCAGGAGGAGATCAATCGGATTATCGACCTGGAATTGCGCACCGTCTGCGAACAGCTAGCTGATCGTGGTCTGGAACTGTCCATTTCTGATGAACTGCGCAGTCACCTGGCGGAAGAGGGGTACGAACCATCTATGGGCGCGCGCCCCCTGCGCCGGGCTATCCGCAGGATCATTGAGGATCCTCTGGCCGAGCGGGTCCTGAACTGGGGCGAGGAAGTCAAGGGCGAGATTCAAGCTGATTACCATGATGGCGAGGTAGACTTCGCATTGGTTGAACGGGGAGTGTTGACTCCATAGCATCAAAAGGGGTACCAAATCCATCCGGGACAAGCTTCCCGCAAGGGGCTTGTCCCTTTTTTGTGCCCGGTGATGGAGCTATCGATGAGATGCCCAATTTCGCGTACTGTTGATTACGAGTGGGGCAGACCGCAAGCCAGCGCACTGGACAGACCGGTTAGTCGGTGATAACATTAGCGAGACAAGACCATCCGGCAAGCAAGCACGAGAGATCCAGTGAGCTTAGCTACCTCTGCAAATGAGTCTGGTGTAATTCTCCGCTTCCTGTCCCGGCGACAGGAAGTTTGGTTAATCATCCTGTTGGCGCTGGCGGTGCGCCTGGTGGCCATCAACGCTCCGTACACCAGCATCCACTGGATTAAGCAGTTGCAGATTGCGCCGATTGCCAGGAACTTCTACGAAGACGGCTACAATATTCTGTGGCCGGAGACCGACTACAGCGCCGACCGGCCCGGATACATTGAGATTGAGTTTCAACTTGTTACCTTCCTGACGGCTCTGCTTTATCCGATTTTTGGGATCCACGAATGGGTCGGTCGGGCAGTCACTATCTCCTTCAGTATCGGCTCGCTGATCCTGCTCTATGCTCTACTGCGTCGCTATCTGGGGGCCCGGCCAGCCGCCTTTGGCCTACTCTTCTTCGCCTTCGCTCCTTCCAACTGGTACTACAGCCGCGTGCTGATGAGCGAGCCACTGATGCTGTTTTTCTCGATTGGGTTGGTCTACTTTTTCTCGCTGTGGCTGGGTGTACCCAGGGAGGCGTCTCAGTCTACCAGGCGCGGTCTGTACTTCGGACTGGCTGTGCTGTGCGGTGCGCTGGCGTTCTTAGTTAAATTGCCAACCCTTGTGTTGGTCTTTCCCCTGCTGTTCATTGCCCATCGCCGCTACGGCTGGGCTTTGTTCAGACAGCCACTCTTATATTTGGTCGGGATTCTGACTATTTTGCCAGCGGTGGCTTACTATCACCATGCGCATGTCAATATCGGCGCCCATTACTTCACCGTCGGTGTCGGCTTTGGCGGCGGTATGTGGGCTTCGCTGGAGCATTTCCTGCGACCGGGTAACTACTCGCTGATGATGAATAGACTGCTCAAGGATCACCTGACGGCTGTGGGTTTTGTTCTACTGGCGATAGGGCTGCTGGCATGCGACGATAGAGGGCGTTTTCGCTGGAATCTGTTTCATATCTGGCTGGGTGCTATCTTCCTGTACTTTATTGTTGTCGCCGGAGGTAATCTCCGGCAAACGTATTATCAACTGCCCTTACTTCTCCCGGCCAGTGGCCTAATCGGCCTGGGCTGGGATCGGATCAGTCGAATGGAGAATGTCTCGCGACTGCTAACGCCGCTGCTGGTTGCCCTGTTTTTGGTTTTGGCGGTGTGGGGAGTGCAGCCGTTCTATGAGCAACAGGTGCCGGCTATTGCGGTGGCTGCTGACCTGGACCGGATTGATCCTGGCAAGCAGCCGGTCATAGTATTTCCTCCCGGTTTCGGCTGCCTCTATTACTTTGAGCGGCCGGGATGGGTGGGCCGCGAAGGCTTCGGTAAGCCACCGAGCCAGGTTGCTCCCGAGGACATCCCCGGCCCCGAATATGTGACCAACCGAATCAAACGCGGCGCCCGCTGGGCCGTCTACTTCGAGACAGAGGGCCCCGGTGTCCGGCCTGATCTTAAGAGGTATCTGGAGCAGACTTACTCGGTGGCCCTGACAACAAAGGGCTATACAATTTATGAGCTGTCTGCGCCAAAGTCAAGCCCGTGAGTCTGCCGGGACGCGTCGGGAAAGGCCCCTCTTGTGTCTGGCAATAGGATTATCATAATTGGCGGCGGCATATCAGGGTTGACTGCTGCGTGGGAGCTGACCAGGCGGGGGCGCGAGGTTGTGCTGTTGGAGCGGCGGGATGTCCTGGGTGGCTTAGCCCGCTCGGTGCCACTAAGTGGCAAGCCGCTTGAGGTCTACTACCACTTTATCTGTAGCGGCGACCGCCACCTGATGGAGCTGGTCAAGGAGCTGGGCCTGGCCGAGAAGCTCCGCTGGCGTCCGGGCCGCACCAGTTACTTTGTCAATGGCCAACTGTACCCTTTCACCACGCCTTTAGACCTGCTGCGCTTCTCACCAGTGAGTCTAACAGGTCGCTTACGCTTTGGGCTGCATGCGCTGCGCTGCCGGCGAATGACTGACTGGCAGCGCCTCGAGCACCTCAGTGCCGAGCAGTGGCTGATTGACAGCGTTGGTCGCCAGGCTTACGAGGTAGTCTGGCGTCCCCTGCTGGAGGTCAAGTTTGGCCGCCACCACGATAAGATTTCCGCACCGTGGATCTGGCACCGCATTCATCGGTATTCTCAGTCCCGCAGTAGTCTCCTGCGTCCTGAACGATTTGGTTACCTCGAAGGCGGCAGTCATACTCTGCTAACGGCTTTGCAGAGAACCATAACAGCGCAGGGCGGGGTCATTCGCACTGGCGTGGAGGTGTTTAGCCTAGACTGCTCGGGGCAGAGAATAGCGGGAGTCGAAACCAGTAGCGGCTACTATGAGGCGGATACAGTTATCGCCGCAGTGCCACTGCCGGAACTCGTTAGACTTCTGCCTGCGGACAGTGAATACGGCAGGAGGCTGTCCCGAGTCCAGTTCACCAGCGTCGCCTGTGTCCGATTGGCCTTGCGTCGCAGCCTCACCGATAGCTTCTGGGTCAATGTAAATGCTGCTAACGTTGCCTTCAATGGCTTCATTGAGTATTCCAATCTCAATCCCTGGCGCGAGTACGGCGGCAGCGATATACTATACATCCCCTTCTACTTCGACTCGAGCGACGAACGCGACGAATGGCCGGACAGCCGCTTCATAGAATCAGCAATCCAGGGCCTGCGGCTGATCCAACCGGAGTTCGTACAGGAGTGGGTCGAAGAGGCTACGCTGAGCCGCGACCGTTATGGGCAGGCCATCTGCCCACCTGGCTTCGGCGAGCGCGTACCCGCTCTTCGTGCGCCGACAGAGGGGCTATATGTCCTGGATTCAACACAGCTCTATCCGGCCGATCGGAATCTGAGCGGGATGATTGGCCTGGCGCGCTCGGTCGCTCAAATGGCTACTGACGAGCAGTAGGGGAGTAACCTGGCGGGGGTGCTACTGATCGGGATTCTCTTCTGCCAATGGTAGTGTGAAGGTAAAGGTACTGCCCTTGCCAACCTCGCTGGTAACGGTCAGTTCTCCGCCGTGCAATTCCACGAGATTGCGGCTTACTGGCAAGCCCAGGCCTCCCGAGGGAACCGACTGGGCGCCGTTGTTGTACTGGGCGAATTCCTCGAAGATTTTCTCGTGATATTCCGCAGGGATGCCGGGCCCGTGGTCAATGACTGAGATTACTGCCTCCTGGTCAGTCTGGCGGGCCTGGATGATGATCTCTTCTCCCTGAGGGCTGGCGTTTATGGCGTTTGATAACAGATTGTGTAGCACTTGCTTGGCACGTCGCTCGTCGACATTGACGATAATATGCTCAGGTTCGATTTCAACTCGGACGTTGATCTGCTTCTCCCACGCCAGGCCGTGGATAATGTGGTAGACAGCATCAATTAACTCCTCCACCGGTACCGGCCTCAAGTGTAGCTCCACTTTGCCCGCTTCCGTACGGTGCAGGTCAATAACGTCGTTGAGCAGCGTCATTAGGTGCTCGCCAGCCTGTTGCACATTCTGCAATGCGTCCCGCTGCTTGTCGGTCAGCGGACCGAGTATTTCCTGTTCCATCAGCTCGGCAAAGGCCATAATCGCATGCATCGGTGTCCGTATCTCGTGGCTCATACCGGCCAGGATGCGAGTATTCCTCTCAGTATTCCTCTCGCATCCGACCGCGAGCTGCTCGTTGAGTTGTTGCAGTTGCTGGTTTTGATTGCGCAGCTCCTCTACCTGGCGTTTGTATTCGGTGACATCATCCACTGGAGGAATAGAGTTGCTGGTAGCATCTTGCTTTGCATCGTGCTGATTCACTGGTCCCTCCCAGATAGCACGAGATATGAAGCCAGGCGGTTTGACGGTGTGGCTGCTTCGAGAAGCTGGTCAGTAGCCTGCTGTGACCCTCAGGCAGCTCCTGTGCATTGCAGCGTAGCGCGTGACGGAATTCGCGAGCTAACTGGCTTGGCCCAGGGTTGTTCTTAATCATTATACAACATGTTCACAGATATTGCAACTTTGGTCATAGACCAGTCACAGAACCAGTTTCCCAGGGAATGGCAGTAGGTGTAGATAGGAGGCTATAAACTGGTGGGGTAGCGGCCAACTCCGCGCAATAGCAGCAGGCCGAACGCGACAGCACCAGCACCGATCACTAGGGCGATCCAGATTTGTCCATACCAGGGTCGGGGAATCCACAGTAGGCAGTCCTGAGTCGTCCAGGAGGCAGGCCAGCCCGCGGCGACCTTCAGGCTACCGTAGCGGATGAGCGTGGAGAGACCACCGACAAACATAAAGACGCCCAGTCTGTGGATCAGCCGCTGGGCAACCAGCAGGGCGAAAACAGTCAGCAATATGAGCAGGACTACTTGGCTGCTTTGTTGGCTGGTGATGAGCCAGTCAGGAGCCTGGTGCAGTGCGTTCGGGGCGAAGTTGGCTGCCAGCGGGCTGATACCTAAGATGCGGTGGATGTAGAGGCTGGCCAGTGCCTGCAGATAGCCAAGCGCCACGGCGAAGGCACTCAACAGTGATAGACGGTTGTAGCCCCAGCTTAGTATCGGCTTAGTTTTCATACCGAGGGAGGCGGCTCGCCTTGTTTGTAATGAGTTTGTATGCCGTGCCTACCGTTCTACGGTGCTGAGGAGCTTGATCTGGTCTCGTAGTTTCTCCAGGTCTCGGTCAAATTCGGCCAGCTTGTCGCGTTCCTTATTGACGACTTCCTCGGGGGCCTTATTCAAAAAGTCGGAGTTTCCCAGCTTTCCTACACTGCGTTTACGCAGCTTCTCCAGTTCGTCGACCTCGCGGCGGATGCGCTTAATTTCTTCTTCAATATCAAGCGTCCCCGGCAGATGCAGGTAGATCTGCATACCTTCGCTCACTGCTGAGAGGGCGTCCTGAGGTGGCTCGGCTGGGGCCGTCGCCAGATTCAGTTCTTCGACTGTGGCCAGCGAGGTGATCGCCTGTTGCTGGCTGGCGATAAGTGAGATTGTCTCGTCGTTGGGTGCTATGACAGTGGCATCCGCTGGCTGGCCCGGGTTGATGCTAAGCTCGGCGCGCAACGCCCGAATCTGCGTTATTACTGTTTGGAGCAGGTTCATCTGCGCCTCGGCCTCTTCGTTGCGCCACTGCTCCTGCGACTGGGGATACGGCTGGTGGCTAATGGTCAGGCCCGACTGCGGAAGTCGTTGCCAGATCTCTTCAGTGATAAACGGCATAAACGGGTGGATTGTGCGCAGGATTTCGTCCAGTAATATGTGTAGGATTGTCTGCACGGTTCTTCGCTGCGGACTGTCCTCGTCCGCATACAGATCAATCTTGGCCAACTCGACGTACCAGTCACAGAATTCTCCCCAAACGTAATCATAGATAGCCTCGGCGGCCTGCGCCAAGTTGTAGCCCGCAAGCTGGTGCTGTACTTCGGCCAGCATCCGGCTGTGCCGCGAGAGAATCCAGCGGTCGGCCAGCGATAGCTGGGCACTTTGCAGATTCACTGGCTGGAAATCCTCTAAGTTCATAAGCACGAATCTGGAGGCGTTCCACAGCTTATTGCAAAAGTTACGGGCTCCGACCAGGCGATCCGGCGAATAGGTCACGTCCTGGCCGTGGGTGATAAGCTGGCACAAGGCAAAGCGCATCGCATCAGCGCCGTACTCATCCATTAACCCAATGGGATCAACTGCGTTGCCCCGGCTCTTGCTCATCTTCTGGCCGTGTTCGTCGCGGACCAGGCCGTGTAGGAAGACCTCACTGAATGGTTCCTGGCCGACCAGATGCTGGCCCATCATTATCATCCGGGCGACCCAGAAGTAGATGATGTCGTAACCGGTCACCAGCACCGAGGTGGGGTAAAAGTAGTCCAGTTCGGGAGTCTCGTCGGGCCAGCCCAGTGTGGAGAAGGGCCACAGCGCCGAGCTGAACCAGGTGTCTAGCACATCGGGGTCCTGCTGGATATTCTTACTGCCGCAGTGGGCGCACTGAGCAGGGTCTTGCCGCGCGCAAGTCTCTTGCCCGCAGTCCTGGCAGTACCACACAGGAATGGGATGGCCCCACCACAACTGGCGCGAGATGCACCAGTCCTGAATATTCTCCAGCCACTCGCGATAGACTTTCGTCCAGCGCTCGGGTATGAACCGCACCTGCCTGCTGTCCACCGCGGCCAGGCCCTTTTCGGCCAGCGGTGCCATCTTGACGAACCACTGCGTGGATACCAGTGGCTCGACCACTGTATTGCATCTCTGGCACCTGCCCGGTGTGTGCTGATAGTCTTCAATACGTTCCAGCAACCCCTGCTTTTGGAGGTCAGCTACAACCTGCTGGCGACATTCGTAGCGGTCCAGGCTGGCGTAGGGACCGGTCTCCTTGGTCATATTGCCATCGCGGTTGATAACCAGGATGGAGGGCAAATTGTGGCGCTGGCCGATTTCCAGGTCATTGGGATCGTGGGCGGGAGTCACCTTCAGCGCGCCGGTGCCGAACTCCATATCAATGTAGTCGTCGGCCACAATCGGAATCTCTCGCCCCATCAGCGGCAGAATCACTGTCTGGCCGATCATCTCTTTGTACCGCTCATCTTGCGGGTGGACGGCCACGGCGGTGTCGCCGAGCATCGTCTCCGGACGAGTGGTGGCCACCACCACGCCCGGGCCGCCATCGGGTTCAGGATAGCGGATGTACCAGAGATGGCCCTGGACTAACTCACGTTCAACTTCCAGATCAGACAGCCCTGTACCGCAGCGCGGACACCAGTTGATCATCCGCGCCCCGCGATAGATGAGCCCCTGCTCGTAGAGAGTGACAAAAGCCTCGCGCACCGCCCGCGAGAGCCCCTCGTCAAGAGTG
>JALGTD010000110.1 GCA_029821515.1 Candidatus Zipacnadia bacterium
GGGTGGTCGCCGATACTGCTGATTACCCGCTGAGCAGTATCGCGCAGCTTATCGTCGTCAGGCCGCCCCAGTACCTGGGCGACGATGGTCCGTTCGCACTGTTTGCAGAGCCAGGCTACCCCGTAGGCCTGCTGACCGGCGCGCCAGGCGAAGGTGGCCAGGCTGTCTTTTTGCATCTGGCGCTTGCTGACTACGCGCACATCACGCTCGACCGAGAACTGCTGATCGTCAGCCTTAGCCCCCTTCTCAACAGTGCGCAGGTAGTTGTCAACGGTTCGGTCCAAGTCAACGAAGCCGGGCGAGGCTACCCATTTGATCTCCAGGCGTGGCATATCCCGATCGTCGGCGCGCAGGTAACCTTCCTTCTCGTCGGCTGATATCAAGGCCAGTGACCAGTCATCGGGTACCCAAACGGTAATGCCGTCCCAGCCGATTAGGCGGGGGAATTTGTTGCTCTCGTTGGTCATTTTGGGCTTCTTTGCGCGATATTTGCTCCTAGAAGGCTATCTTGCGCTTGCGCATATAGATGCTCTGCAGGATACCGACGGCCAGGAAATTGACGATCATACTGCTACCGCCGTAGCTGACAAAGGGCAGGGTCATACCCTTGACTGGCGCCATCCCCAGAGCCATTCCTACGTTAGCGGTAATGTGGATGAGAAACATAGCGGCAATTCCTCCGGCCAATAGCCGCCCGAGGAGGTCCTTAGCCTGCCAGCATATAGCCAGGCTGCGCCACATCAATGCAGCCAGCAGTCCCAATAGGGCAAGGGAGCCGACAAAGCCCCACTCTTCGCCGATAACCGTAAAAATGAAATCTTTTTCTTGATGAGGAATGAAGGCCAGCCGGCTCTGAGTGCCCTGGAAAAGGCCCTTGCCCAAAAGATGTCCTGAGCCGATGGCGATCAGTGATTGCTGGTTCTGCCAGCCAGTGCCCCTGGGATCTTCCTGGGGATGCAAGAAGGCAGTGATGCGCTCTTTGTGATATGGCTTAACTATTCCTGAGCCCCAGGCAGCGGCAAAGAGCATAATGAAAGCAAACCCGAAGGCACTCAGATGCGTGAGTTTAGCGCCGGCCAGGAAGATCACGAAGAACCAGATAAACAGCAACACTACTGGCGTGCCAAGGTCTGGCTGGATGAATATTACCGCCGCTAGCGCCATTACATATCCTAAAGATGCTGCTATCCTGTGAAAAGTCAATTCCTGGTGGCTACCTCTGGCCAGATAGGTGCCCAGCATAATGATTATAGCAAGTTTACTGAGTTCGGCGGGCTGGATGGATATTGGGCCTACTGCCAGCCAGCGGGCACTGCCATGGACGATCTGGCCAATGGCCAGCACCAGCAGCAGCAGTCCTATAACCAGGCCATAGAAGACCAGGCTGAGGTCGGCCAGGCGGCTGTAGTCGGCCAGCATCACCAGCACCATCACCACCAGCCCCAGGCCAATCCAGGTAAGCTGCAGATTCACTTTATGGGTCGGTGACTTGTCAGCCATGGCTAGCTGGGCTTGGGTGCAACTGTATATCATCAGCGCACCGTAAGCGCACAGCAGTAATACCACAGCCAACAGGATGAAATCAGTTCGGGCCAGTAGTCGCATCGGCACAGGTTCTCCTCATAGGTTAGTATAACAAAAACCGGCGAGGACGGGAAGGTTTGTCAATCTTGGCAAAGCGGGTATACTTGGCAATAAGATTACGATTCTGTGCTGCTGGCGGCTGTTTTGCGGGTGAAAACTTTGCTTCTCTTTGCAACTGACTGGGGCTGGTGGGGCCTGGTGGGCAGCTCGCGGGGAATTGTCAAGGTAGTCCTGCCTCAGGACTGTCCGGAGGATGTTCAGGGCCAGATTAGCTCGCCTGGCGGTCGCGCGAGTTCCCTGCTTGCATGTGGTGCCCGACAAATCCAGGAATATCTGTGGGGCCGACGCCAGCGATTCACTGTACCGGTTGATTGGGAACTTATCTTGGGCTTTGCGCGTCAAATACTTGAGGCCTGTGGTCAAATTGCCTACGGGGAGACGGTCAGTTACAGCGAGCTAGCTCGTCGGGTTGGCAAGACAGGGGCCGAGCGGGCGGTAGGGCAGGCTCTGGCAGCTAATCCGGTGCCGATACTGGTACCATGTCACCGGGTGATTTGCGCCGATGGCAGTCTCGGCGGCTTCTCGGGAGGCGTGGACATTAAGCGCCGGTTGCTGGAACTTGAAGGCAGTTGGCCCTTACATCGCGCAGGGTTTGGCGGAGTTGGTTGACTTGTGCGGCGCGTTGGTGTACAATAAGTCCAAATAATTGTGGCATAGCCGTAGCTTTCGTAGCATTGACAGGCCTGGTGCTAAGGCGCAGGGCTAGTTCTGGCCAGCTTGAAGTGGCCGGAGCCCCAGCATAAGCACAGTGGTTGTGCATTATACAATGCAGCATAACTTGAGCGACCCGCCCCATCTCCAGGAGGGAGAGTAATGCTTACACAGCACCGCTCTTTTGCTATCCTCGTTACAGCTCTGATTCTCGCTGCGAGCTTCACTATCGCTGGTATTCCTTCGGTCAATGCGGCCGGGATTAGCTTGGGGTACGGTGGTGATGGTGTCTGGCGGCAGACGGCCACGGCCAACTCCCAGCGTTGGTTCCGCGTCCGAGTCACTTGGGATAACACCATCTCAGAGGGGGAGGCTCAACCCAACGAGCGCATTGATGGGCTGTACCTTACCAGGGGAGTGAGCTTCCACAACACGGTTGCTGCTCCCAGCGGTGAGACATACCGCAGCGAGCTAACTGGTGGCAAGGGAATATGGGACGCGGGGCGGCGGGCTGCAACGGGTGGTCTATCGCCGGTGGTGATACTTAATGTTGTTGAGCCGGGGCGAACTCGGTTCTACTATACGGCCACCCGCTTCGCGCAGCCTTATGTTTATCCGGCAGGAAGCCTGGCCGGGTATGAACTTAGCATCACCCCTGTACTTACAGGGGTGCCCGATCCGCCGTATACTGTGACCGGCAACGGCTCGGACTTCCTGGGTGACTATATTGATGTAAGCTCCGCGCTGTCGAGTAATGTCGCTCCTGTGCTGAGTGTGTGGCAGCAGACCTCGGCGACGCGCGTCTACTACCGGGGTGCTAACCTTACTACTGTCCAATACCCGCGCACGTGGTTGGCGGGAGAGACACTCAGGTTCCTCACAGGAGTAGCTGCCGGCAACAACTACCCGATTGCTACCAATGACGATGACCTGGACGGCTATTACATACAAATTGTGGAGACCGATGAGGGGGACTATGATCTGCCTGCGGGGTTGCTACCGCCGATAACGGTTGTCTCACAGCCTTCCGCGACGAAGTTCTATTACACGGGCGGCGCGTATGCCGACGACGAGTTAATAGGGCAGACCATGCTCTTTACCACCGGGGCGGCAGCGGATGAGGAACGGGTCATCGCCGACAATGGCACCGACACGAGCTGGCCCTGGGGAACCTGGATTGAGTCAGCGCCTGCCCTGCCCACTCTGCTTACGCCCCTCACGGTCAGCTGGGTGCCCGACGTCAGAAAGTTATACTATACCGGGTATGCTCATACTCCAGGTAGCCTCAATGGACTGTCGCTGGCGTTCGATACCATAAACGGGGTTGCTCAGGTTCCCCCTGTGGCTATGACGATTGACACCAATGGGACAGACGGGGGGGGCGACTATATCACGACAACCGCAGACCTGCCGGCCACCTTGGTTCTCACGGTCAGCTCGGTGCCCGCGGCCAACAAGTTATACTATACCGGGGTTACTTATACTGCAGGTAGCCTCGCTGGACTGTCGCTGGCCTTCGATACCATAAACGGGGTTGCTCAGACTCCCCATGTGGCTATGACTGTTAACACGAATGGGACAGACGGCGGGGGCAACTTTATCACGACAACCGCAGCCCTGCCGGCCGGCTTGATTGCCACTGACACCTTCTACGTCACTAACACCTTCTACGTCAATGACGTGGTCCTGATTGAGGACCAGTGCGTCGTTCCCGACACCGGTATGCTGACCGACCTTGTGCACGCGGATGACCTGCCCAAGCATTTCGGAGTAGCGTGGGAAGCCGTGTCTAGCGCCGATCAAGTCGTAACTGTGGGGCCGTTTTCTGAGTACCATTCCGATTGGCTGATAGGGTCAGTAAGTGTTACTCCACCGAGTGGTACTGAATTTAGGTTCAGACTGGCATATAGCACCTGGAACAGCGAGGATGATGTTTACGAGGGGCAGACCCCAATCGAGATCACAGGCAACTATGTTACGGTGCCGCTAGCGTTGAGTAGCTATGTGGGTTCCTTTATCTGGCCCTCGGGCGAGATGCAGGCGTGGTATTCGGGCACAGCGGTGGGGGTAGACCCACTCATTACGGATGACTCGGCGGCCGGCGGGGTCACCGACCCCGATAACGGTTCCGGCAGCGACATGTACACCTTCCGGGTTAAGTATTTCAGTGGACTGCAGAACGGAGCCGGAGCCGATTGGCCGGAGATGCCGGTTATCTGGAAACCGAACGTCTCGCCGCCGGAAGAACCCGGTTGGGCCGTTGATTTTGACCGTTTCAGCTCTTTTGCCATTTCTGGCAGTGTCGACCATGATTTGAAAAACTATGTGGATAATGCCCCTGCGCCTGACTGGATCTATGACGAGTGGGACGACCGCTATCACGACCAGATTGGCGACTACGTCCTGTTGGGAGGCTGGAACCCCTTTGCTCCGATGTTAATCGTGGATCAAGACTATCATGATCCCTACCTCATGGTACAGGAAAGCGGCTCTCTGCGCGAAGGGATCGTCTATAAGTACATAATTCGTCCTACTAACTACCTACAGTTGCTGCACAATATTTTCACTCTGCAGTTCGACCAGCCTTACGATGACGCCTGGGATACGGCCTTCATGACAATGACTGGGGTACCTGTCTCAAATGCGTATGCCGTTATGTCCCCAGGTGGCCATAAGTATGAATTTCTCACCACTCGTGACTGGCATCCTCCGGTGTGGCAGATCACTGACGAGCAGACGAGCAATCCCGAAATAGGTAATTGTGCAGTGGCTTTGCGAGGCAGGCCGGGGTACGCTCTGGAAGCTATCCATGTGGTTAATGAGGGCTGGTATAATTCTGGGCATATCCGCACCGAACTTATCCAGACATGGTACGAAGATGATGACCCGGGTGGGTATGGGTATCCTTATGATAGCCAGGACGCGGCTCGGTATCCCAAAGTTGACCCGGTATTGACGGCTCATCCGTATTTTGCGGGTGGTTACCCCTTGCCGGGGCAAGCTCTCACCATGATAGGGCCGTCCATAGACGGCTCGCTGACCAATCCCTTTAATCCACTACCGAGTACACTTGCGCCAGGTGGGGAACCGTGGAGCGACCTGGTCGGTCCTTATGGTACCGGCGTAATCGCTGGCTACGGTGGTGGCCTGCACTCTCCTTTGCGCTTTACCAACGAGGACACCATCTGGCCCAACTACGTGAATATTCACCCGGAGACCCATCCGACTACGCCCTTCCGCGGCGGGAAGTGGACGACCGACACCACCTTCGTCTTCCGCATCAACTACTGGCAGTCGGACAATCTGACTCCGACCTCCATGCAGGTATGGATCCGCAAGACCGGCGAAGACGGCACGCCTGTAGGGGACTGG
>JALGTD010000111.1 GCA_029821515.1 Candidatus Zipacnadia bacterium
CATTCGGTGACGCTGTGGGCCCGCAAGCCTGAGTTTGCTGCACATGTCCAACACCAGCGCGAAAATCGCAAGTATCTGCCCGGTGTGGCGTTGCCCAAGGTCGTTACTGTGACCTGTGATCTGCCCGGGGCACTGGCCGATGCCCAGACGGTTATAATCGCCGTCCCCTCCCACGGCTTTCGCGACGTGGTGGTGCGCGTCGCTGAACATATCTCCGCCGGGAGCCTCATATTGAGCGTCGTCAAGGGCCTGGAACGGGGCACCGGAATGCGCATGAGCCAGATCCTTGCCGAGGAGCTCAGTGATCCCCCCGCCTATCCTATTGTCGTCCTGTCCGGGCCTAACCTATCCGGAGAGATCGTCCGGGGTATGCCGGCAGTGTCGGTGGCCGCATCTGACAACCAGGCCGCCGCCAAGTATATCCAAAGGCTTTTCAGCTCCGACCGCTTTCGGATTTACCGCAATTATGATATAATAGGAGTGGAATTGTGTGGAGCGCTGAAAAATATTATCGCCATAGCCAGTGGCATAAGCGATGGGCTGGGGTTTGGCAACAATGCGAAAGCCGCGCTGATCACGCGGGGCCTGACCGAGATTGGTCGCCTCGGCGTGCAACTGGGGGCTAAAGCGGCCACCTTCTGGGGCATTGCTGGCGTCGGTGACCTGGTCACCACCTGTAACAGTCAGCTCAGCCGCAACTGGCAGGTAGGAAGGCGCCTGGCCAACGACGAGACGCTCAGTGCCGTACAGGACAGCACTCCTGCTGTTGCTGAGGGTGTATATACAACCATTGCGGCCAGGGAGCTATCCGCAAAGCTGGACATAGAGATGCCGGTAACCGAGACTGTCTACCGGATTTTGTTTGGAGGTGTCAGTCCCACCGCCGAAGTCGAACGTTTAATGGGCCGGCCCCATAAGGCCGAAGTCGAACCGTGGCAGACAGCCAGTAACCGACCCGAGTGACCCACCCTCGTAGGGAGGAGTTAGCTCGGTTCGGACGAATCTATCAGTAACCGAATGTTCTCTAAAACGTGGAGGGAGGCTGGTCAATGGCACGTATAGTCAACAAAGCAGAACTGGTGGATGTAATCGCCCAGAAGGCGGACCTGACGAAGGTGGGGGCCAAAGAAGCCCTGGACGTGCTGCTGGAGACTATCACCAGGGCCCTGCAGCGGCGCGACAAGGTCCAGATTACCGGATTCGGCAGCTTCGAGGCGCGCTGGCGCAGGTCGCGTATGGGGCGCAACCCGCAGACAGGGGCGGCAGTCTACATTGGGGAGAAATGGGCACCTGTCTTCAAGCCCGGTAAGACCTTCAAAGATGACGTTGCCTGAGGCGATAACGCCCGCTTACTAGACAAAAAGCAACGTCCGGGTAAAAGCCAGTCTGTAACAGAGGCAGTCGCGAGAAAACAGTTTTTGGTGCTGGCCGGTCGGGGCGTGGCGCAGCTTGGTTAGCGCGTTTGACTGGGGGTCAAAAGGTCGCCGGTTCAAATCCGGCCGCCCCGACCATTTAGATTACAACCCGGCTCAGCATCCATTCTGAAAATTCTCTGGGTTTACCTCGCCTATTGAACAACACACGAAGGCCGCTTCCGCAAGCTTGCCCAGCCCGGAAGCGGCCTGCTTGATGACAGGGCCAGCACCCATCAAAGATCGGGAGTAAACACACTATGAACAGCAATTCCCCGGCTTCTGGCAAGGAAGATTTGGCCAGAGCCACCTTCACCCGATATGAGAAGTTCATCAACCCCGGTATGGCCGCACTCACCAAGTTTATGGGACTGGATAATGTCGAGGTCGCTGCCCAAGGCTGCTATGTCACCGCCTCAGACGGCCGCCGCTACCTGGACTGCCTGGGCGGGCCAGGTGTCTTCACGATGGGGCACTGCCATCCGCGGATTGTTCAGGCCGTCCAGAAGCAGGCAGCGCGACAGCCCCTCAGCAGTCACGTGCTGCTCAACCCGCTCTACGGCGAGCTGGCCGAGGCCCTCGCGGAGATCACCCCGGGCGATCTGCAATACTGCTTTGTGTGCAACTCCGGGGCCGAGGCGGTCGAAGCAGCCTTGAAGTTCGCCCGCGGCTGCACTGGGCGACCCAAGTTTGTGGCCGCTGAGGGGGCTTTCCACGGCAAAACTTTCGGCGCGCTGAGCGCCTCGGGGCGTGAGGTTTACAAGCAACCCTTTGAGCCACTGCTCACGGGCTTCACTCATGTCCCGTTCGGTGACGCGGAAGCACTGGCCCAAGCCGTTGACGACCAAACGGCGGCGGTCATCTTAGAACCGATCCAGTGCGAAGCCGGCATCATCATCCCTCCGGCGGGCTATCTGACGAAGGCTCGCCAGATCTGTAATAACAGCGGCGCTCTGCTCATCTTTGACGAGATCCAGACCGGCTTGGGGCGTACCGGGCGGATGTTCGCCTGCGATTGGCAGGAAGTGGCGCCTGATATCATAACACTGGGCAAGGCCCTGGGCGGCGGGGTGATGCCGATTGGTGCGGCTGTCGCCACCCCCCAGGTTTGGACTATCTTTGAAGATAGTCCCATAATCCACAGTTCCACTTTCGGGGGAAATCCGCTGGCCTGTGCGGCAGCGCTGGCCGCGCTACAAGTCATCACTGACGAGAACCTGGCCGAGAAATGCGCCCAGCGCGGCGAGCAGCTTCTGGCAGGTCTTAGTGGCGTTGCTGCCAACTATCCGGAAATGATAAGCGCTGTGCGGGGCAAGGGCCTGCTGGTCGGGATGGAGTTTACCGATAGCGATCTGGGCGGTTTGACTATAAGCGCTCTGGCTCAGCGCCAGATATTGGTCGCATTTGCTCTGAATGATCCCCGGGTGCTGAGGTTCGAGCCGCCTGCGATCATCAGCGCCCAACAGGTGGATCAAGTAATTCAAGCTGTCGGCGAGGCGCTGGCGCAAACCGCGGAGCTATTAGAAATGTGAGAGGGGGGTGTTGCCGCGAGACATACCGAATTGTGCGCACATCAACCATAGAAAGCCAGGTTTCATTAGACCCAAACCACATAAGGAAATAGCAGGTAATGTTACCACGCGAACGCGTACTGAAGACCCTCCAGCACCAGGAGCCAGATATCGTCCCCTGGGGGGAGCATTGGGTCGACTACAATATATACGAGGACATTCTGGGCCGCCCCACGCTGCTTCATGCCAAGTTTCGGGAGACGCAAGCCCTGTGGGAGGGCCGACGTGATGAAGTGGTCGCAGATTACAAACGCGACACCATTGACTTGCACGATGCGCTGGGAATGGACATCATCACTGTCGGCTTAGTACCGCCGGCAGGTTACCAACCCCAGCCAATGAAAAGGATTGATGATCAGACCTACGAGGATGAGGCAGGCAATCTGCACCGCATTTCAGCCACCACCCATGACCTTATGCCCTTCAAAATCCGTACTGACAACTACACGGTCCCCACACTGGAGGGTCTGCAGGAGCAGATTGACAAGATTGACGCTGAGGGGGTCGCGCCTCCCGATGAATCAGAGCTAGAGTTAGTAGACCACGTGGTCGAAAAAAGGAAGTCTACCCATTGGATAAACGTGTTCATTGGTGATATCCCCTTCCCTGGCTTCGGTCCTACTGACCAGGAGTTCTATACTAATCTTGCTTTGCACCCAGAGTTGCACGGTAAGCTAACTGAGCTTGCCGCCAAGCATGTGATTGCCAGTCTCCCGCACTATGCTGAGACCGGCGTGGATTCAGTGATGGGATGCTGCGATTACGGAAGCTCGAGCGCTCTGCTGGCCAGCCCAAAGATTTTGGCCCAGTACATGGCTCCCTGGTTTAAGAAGATCGCCGACACTGCTCATAGCTTAGGCTTGAAGTATATGAAGCATTGCTGCGGGTGTAATTGGGAGGCACTCCCCTATTTTATCGAGGCAGGCTACGACGCCTACGAAGGGATTCAGGCCAGCGCAGGGATGGATATGAAGCTGCTCAAGCAACTTTATGGAGACAAATTGACGCTCTGGGGCGGTGTAACCAACGAAAATTTAATTCTAGGAACATCGGAGCAGGTGAGAGCTGACGGATTATACGCGCTGCGCTGGGGGGCGCCAGGCGGAGGCTTCATCTACGGCGCCAGTCATTCCCTGGCGGTCGGGACAACGCTCGAGAATCTGCTCGCTATGAAGGAAATCCGCGATAAGTACGGGGCCTATCCCATCCACATCCCCGAGGGCCTGGGGGAGAAACCCGGACTGGTAGCCCCTATTACCATCCCCAAAAGATTCAGCAATATGCTAAAATGACCGCGCATTTTGTGGGCTAATAGTAATAGGCCATCGCGGTAGTCCAGATGAGCTCGGAGGCGGTGATCCGGGTGCGATATCGCTCGGAATCTGAGGAGACTCACGACAGACCATGGAGCAGCAGCCCCTCTACCTACTGGATCGAGAATCACCAACAGAGCGACGGCGCCGCCAACACAGACAGCAGCAATCTACCTGCTGCAGTTGCCTGCTCGTAGTCATCTCTGCGCTGATTGCGCTTGTTGTGCTGTGGCGGCCGGTCGCTAATTGGTGGCAAGAGCGCTCCCAGACAGCCAAGGGGCAGCAGATCGTGGAGATGTTCCCCCTGGACCTGCAGGTTAATGCCCGGGTCTACCGCCGCCACAATCTGGTGCGCTTCCAGATTCGGACAGTAGATGCCCACGGAGAAGCTGTCAGACTGAAGGAGCCCCCACAGATTGTGGTGCGGCACGACGGGCACGTAGTAATGACGGTGGCCGGCGTGCGGCGAGTTACCCCGTCGTGGAACGCCGCCAATCAATCCTACGTATGTCATTGGCCGATACCCTGGGCGGCTCAGGCAGGCTCCTATGTGGCAGAAGCAAAGATGGCAATATCCAGTCCCGGCGAGTGGCCGTGGCAGTTAGACCTTCCCGCCGATAAGAAAGAACCCAGCTACGAAAACGGCACCAGCTACTGCATTGCTCAAATGGACTTCAAAATCACACATAGGGCTCCACGGGATGTTCCTCCAGGGCTATGCGTGGCCACCTGGGAGGCGGATTTCCCCGAAGGCCAGGCGATCCGGCGTCCAGACGGAACAATGGGCGACTGGCACGCTATCCTGGACTGGTGCGAGTTCCTGGGCGCTGACGCTCTGTGGTTTCGGGGAGCGGTGACCCGCCGCGGCTGCACTGATGAAGCGCCCTTCGCCAAGGAAAACCTGGAAGCCATTCCCCGCCTGGCGGCGGCTGCCCATCAGCGAGGGCTTCGGTTCGGTGCCTGGGCCGTCGCCTATGCTACTTATCCACGGCAACGCGAGAATAACCGCGGGCTGCCCGACTACTGGTGGGGACAAGATATCTCGCGCAGCACCGGCAAGGTCTCCAGCGTCTCCTTCGTCTCGCTGCTGGACCCGAACCGAATCACGCACCTGGCCGATTTCTTTGAGCAGATGCAAAGAACCCGTGATGTTGACTTCGTAGGGCTGGACTACCTGCGCAATGAGCGCGGCGGCTACGAGATGACCGGCCAGTTCACCTCGCAGATGCCTGTGGAACTGCCGGATAACTGGGCAAACTACAGCCGCGAGCAGCGCTGGAAGTTTGTAGCCCGCAAGGTAGAAAGCGAATGGAACTCCGATGTGGACTTCTAGCCAGCAACGTTGAGCAGATGATCCACAAAAGCGGTATACGCAAGCCCGTATGGGTCTTTCAACTAGGCTGGATGCACGGAACGCAGCACGGCCAGGATGAATTTATGTTCAACGACGCCGGTGTGGCCCTGATAGCCCCGATGCTATACCAGACACA
Source organism: Candidatus Zipacnadia bacterium (assembly GCA_029821515.1). Taxonomy (GTDB): domain Bacteria; phylum Armatimonadota; class Zipacnadia; order Zipacnadales; family Zipacnadaceae; genus JALGTD01. The sequence continues at coordinate 5,787 of JALGTD010000111.1, forward strand.
GAGCTTCACACATTTTGACCACCTCATTGAATCGTGG
>JALGTD010000112.1 GCA_029821515.1 Candidatus Zipacnadia bacterium
CGGTGCCGGTGGCAATCTCAATAAAGCCGTCGGTCTGTGCCAGTGTTGACAGGGAAGCCGATTTTCCAAAAATCGGCTCCGCCCATAGCTCGTCATTGTCGCGCCGCAGCTTTACTCTTACATATTCGGTCAGACCGGCTTCGGAGGGTATGTTGCGGGTTACCTGCGCAATCTGAGTTGCATCATGAACCTCGGTGCCGCTCAACCACGCAATCACGGGTCGCACCAGCCGATGGAATACAATCAACGCCGAAACGGGATGGCCGGGCAGTCCAAAAATCAGCTTGTCGTCCTGTACGGCCACGATGGTCGGCTTGCCGGGCCGCAGAGCGATACCATCGACGAAAACCTCGTCGGTTGTTAATTCTGTCAGGACCTGTCGGGTTATGTCACGAGTCCCTGCTGAACTGCCGCCTGATATGAGCAGCACATCGCAGTCCTCCAGAGCTGCCCGCGTCGCACTGAGCAGCTCATCGGCATCGTCACGGACGATACCGAGCATAAGCGGCTCACTGCCATTGTCACGGCAGGCAGCAGCCAGTCCGTAGGCGTTGGTGTCGCGGGTTTGGCCCAGGGCGGGCTCCACCTGTGGAGCGACGATCTCGTCGCCGGTGCTAAAGATGCCCACTCGTGGCCGGCAGTAGACTTCCATCTCGGTCTCGCCCAGGGCGCTCAGCAGGGCGATCTCCGCTGGGCCCAGTACCGACCCCGGTGCGAGGGCCTGCTTACCCTCCGCGATATCCTCGCCCACTTGCTGAATATACTGGCCGGGGGCTGCTGCGCGGAAGATTTGCACCCCGGCTGCGCCCATTGGGTCAGCGTACTCAACCATGACCATGGCATCTGCGCCGTCCGGGAGCATCCCTCCGGTAGGAATCTGCGCAGTCTGACCGGATTCCACGGTGAAATCCGGTGCCTCACCAATGTGGACAGTTCCTATGAGTTCCAGTACTACAGGACTGGCCGGCGAGGCACTGAAGGTATCACTGGCGCGGACGGCGTAGCCATCTCGGATTGAGCGCGGGAAGTGGGGCAGAGGAGCACGTGTTGAAATGGCGGTAGCCAGCACTCGCCCGACAGCCTCCAGTAAGGGCACTCGCTCTGTGTCCATGCGGTGGTTGCCCAGGCGCTCGCGGCACAGCCGCCGAGCTTCTTTCAGTGATACTAGCTTGCGGAAAGTCTCGGTTTGCATCACAGTGTTACTTTCCTGCTGCTGGCTGACAATCCTTCGTGTATCATACCTAAGCCAGCAGGTGGCAATGATAGAAATGACGAAATACCGTAGGGTGTATCAGAAATGGTGGCAATGAGCGAGCAACATACAGTCGGTCTAATCTTAGCCGGAGGCGAAAGCAGCCGGCTGAATGATAAATGCTGGCAGTCGGTCGGTGGTGTGCCGATGATAACGCGGGTATTGCAGGCTGTTGCGCCAGTGACGGATCAGGTGCTTGTGGTCGGCGGCGACCAAGCTCCTAATGGCATTCAGTCCGTGCCCGATGAACAGCCTGGTACCGGGCCACTGGCGGCTATTGCTACAGGAATGCGGGCCGCCGCTGCCGATCTCTACCTGGTTGCCTCATGCGATATTCCCTTTATCACCACCGAGCTGCTCCAGTATCTGGTGGATGCTGCTCGCGGCGTGGATGCCGTCGTCCCCACAGTGGCGGATCGCGACCAGCCGCTGTGTGCTGTCTATGCCCGAGGCTGCCTGCCGGCGATTGGCCAGGCACTGAGCTCGGGCCGACGCCGGGTGGACAGTTTCTTCGCTGATGTCCAAGTTCGCCGCATTGCTGAGGCAGAGCTGGCCCAGTTTGGCTCGCCGGAGCGGCTGTTTTTCAATGTTAATACCCCGCATGATCTGGCGCAAGCTCAGCAGATGATTGTAGCGACAAACTCCGATAACTTGCATAATATGACCCAGTGAAGATGCTGATTATTCACTAATACCCGGACGGTGAAGTTATGCGCAATGTCTCACACTCCGTTAATATCTTCGAACAGGCCGGCCACCAGGCTTCTGAGGAAGTGCTGGTACCGGCGGAGCGCGCCTTGCGGCTGCAAGTGAACGGTGAACTGGCGGCGGTGGTTATGCGTCAGCCCGGCGATGATGTTGAATTGGCCATCGGTTACTGTCTGACCGAAGGCCTGCTGGCTGATAATATGCAACTGCTTTCAGCCCGACACTGCGACGAGGAGGCCAACTCCGTTGATGTATTAGTTGCGGGCTCGCCGGTCATCCAGCCTCGGTGGGTGGGCACTGATTGTATTGATGCAGAGCAGATGCTGGGGGAGTTGCCTCCGGCGCTTGCTGCCGATCCTGGTGTCACGTGGCTTTCCCGTCAGTTACCAGCGATGCCCCCTCAATTTCGCGACCACCAAAAGCAGCATAAGCAATCCGGGGGTGTGCACGGCGCAGCACTGTTCGACCGTGACGGTAAGTTGGTGGTGCTGCGTGAAGACATCGGCCGGCACAATGCCGTGGACAAGGTGGTAGGCTACAGTGTGCTACACGAGTTAATGCTGAACAATATGGCGCTGATGGTCAGCGGACGGGCCAGCGCAAGCATGGTCATCAAGGCCGTGCGTGCCAGAATTCCGCTCCTGGCTACGATGTCCAATACGACTTCCCTGGGCTGGGAACTGGCTGACCGCCTCGGCCTGACCCTGATTACCTACTTGCGCGGCAACAGTTTCCGCCTCTGTACGCATGTCTTCCGCATTCGCGAAGCACTGCCTTGACTACTTGGTTCTACGCGGCTCGAAGACTCGCGAGGCAGGCTGTTGGTGGATACTGTAGTCACGAGGCTCATACCGGACAGCAGCCAGGTCTGTTATGTCCTTGCCGATCTTCTCCATGCGCTCCTGGATGAGCACCCAGACGCAATCGTTGTCGGGGTTGACCTCGCACTTGCCATCGTCGGTCGTACCGCCGCAGGGCCCGTGCATCTGGCCCTTGGGACATCGAGTGATGGGACATATTCCGGCGAAGTCAGCGAGCACGCAGTCTCCGCAGGCCGAGCACCATTCGTAGAACTGGCCGTGGCGAATGGTATCGCCCAGGAAGAGTGTGTTGACTCCGGAGACCACCGGCTTGTCTACTGATTCCGCCACTGCCTGAGCACCTGCCCCGCACGCAAACACGATGATAGCGTCCGCCTCATTGACAGCTTCGCGATTCTTACGAAGCACCCGAGCTGCGTCGAGAACCTGGCAGGTAACATCTGGTACCAGTGTCCCCGTGATGGTCTTGCCGGCGTCGGTGAGCCGCTGGCTCATCTCGTTGACTTCGTATTCGCCTCCGGTTTGACATTCGGTGGCGCATTCCCCGCAGCCCACAATGAACACGCTGTCAAAGCCAACAAGCATCTCCAGTATTTCCTCAAAGGGTTTTTGTTCGGTGATTATCATAGTATTCTCAATCCTTACTATCTTTGATATTCAGCGGGGTACGCTCTGTGTTTGTGATCAGTTCAATCTTCTTCAACCTGGCCCGTATTCTCCTCTTCTCAATGTTTGACCTTCCCGGCTTGGTAATTGTGCTCTATTTCAGCCGGGCGATCTGCTGCCACATCTGATCGGGCGCTTCAGTCTCGTAGAGGAAGGCTGCTTCGTGAATTAGTGCTCCGTCTATGGTGCTGTCCAATACTTTGTCTACGTAATCGGCTACATCGCTGACCGAAAACCTTTCCTGTTCGCCGCCCGTGGGACTGAAAAAGTCGTTGAGCCAGGCGCTGAGCTGGCGACTGCTATCTTTGACGTGTTGGTAGCGGGGCAGCAGTACGTCCACAAAGTCTTCCTCCTGCCGGTAGTTACGGGATTGGAAATACTCATCAAGCACCTGCTCGGCACACAGCCCCTCCAGATCAATGCGGAAGACAGCCCGCTCGGGCGGGTCGTCGGGTTGGCCGCCTGCTTCGAGATCACCACATTCGATACAGATGTAAGCGTCCGGATGACGCTGACGGACGCTCCGCAAAAATGCGTCAAAGCCCTCGCCCAACAGCTTGCGGAAAGCCCACATATCATAGTCTTCGGTACCAACCCACCGATATTCGTAAGTGAAGGACAAGTCGTTGTGCTTGGCAGAGGCTACCTCCTCTATATGCTCAAAGCTGGACAGGTCAACTCCATAACGACGCTTGAATTCCTCTACCACCGGCGGATTGTAGCCGAAGGTCTCACCGTCCCGGCCCTGGACATAGGGATTGAAGTAGGGAATGTGACTGCGGGAGAGGCCGAACAAAAACCCGTCGACGCCGTGGTCGCGCAGGTCGTCGGCCCGCTGCAGCATATGCTCGCGCACCTCGGGATAGTTATAGCAAGGCCAGCCGACCATTCGGTACATCCCGCAGCGGCTCTGCCACCAGTACTGGGGGTTTTCGCGGAAGAACTTGTGTCCATCAAAAGGGGCGTACGCCTCTTCCAGCAAGCGGAAATAGGCCAGCAGCTTAATTCCGTGCTGGTTAGCCAGCTCAATGGCGTATGCCAGCGGATCCCATTGCTGGAGAACCTCGGCTAGTTGGGGGGCGCTGGCCCATCCGGCTTTATTCTGGAAGACGGGCAGCAAACTGCTATGATACATCGCCTTCCCGCACCAGAAACAATCCATAATCGCCGCGTCAAAGCCAGCCTCGGCCATCTGGTCAAAAAGCTTTTCCAGGTCGGCTTTGCTGCCCTTTCCGATATACGTGAGATCGTGAAAGTCAATATCCATAGTCAGTCGCTTCAGTTTCATAGTATGCCTTGCTTCCTGAGGTTGTCACGAACGGTCACGTTGGTCTCAATTTGTTTCTCTACGTTCGGTAGATTCTCCTTGTCAACTGCGAGCGCGACTCCGGGAGGTGAGGGCTTTGTTCCTCGTGGAATACCCCTGTCGCTGGTCATCGTCTGCATAGGGAGTTGAGTTTGATGGATGCCTTTCACATCTCTGGCGCAAAATGTGCTGTCGGTGCCAAAATCCAGGATTACATCGCCGCCCTGACCTGGCAAACTGCACCAGTGCCTGCCCATTCGCAGGGCCAGGTGGCCTTCGTCCTGGCGGTCGGCTTTGGCAATGGCTCGCCCCTGCCCCAGCCGTCGGGGCGCTGGGATATCTATGTCGAGGGCCGGCTGGCGGTGTCGGTGCGTGTGGTCAAGCACTCTCAGTTGTGGCGGTCAGATGAATGCAGCTTTGCCTTTGCGGCCAACCACATCGAGGCGGCCCCGCCATGGGGCTTATTCCCTGGGGTGAGGGACGATTCGTTCCACCAGATCCCCCACCATCTCTATGATGCCTTCTTTTTTTCTGATGAATACCCCATCATATTCGGTGATGCGCGCGATGTCCTGGGGAGTGTCGGCAATACCGGTAAGGACCACCACATTGATGGCCTCCCATAGCGGATTGTTCTTAAGCGCGTGAAGCACCTGCCAGCCATCTATAATCGGCATCTGGATGTCGAGGATTACCGCATCATAGAGGTTGTCGTCCACTGTGCGGCTGCATAGTCGCAGCAGGGCTTGTTCGCCGTTTGCTGCGCTGTCGGTCTCCAAATTATGGTGCTGCAAAGCGGCGGTAAGTGCCGCTACCACCGAGGGGTCGTCATCTACGATCAGTACTTCAGCCATCT
>JALGTD010000113.1 GCA_029821515.1 Candidatus Zipacnadia bacterium
GATCCCTCGATGAGCTATTACCTGGTCAACGGCCTGGCGCCGCGCGGTGCTATTGCGGGCGAGGATTGTGTCAGCTTCAATCCCGCTAATATCGAAGTCAAGCAGATCGGCGGCAATTGGAAAATCGTCGAAGGCGGCCACTGGATTATGGATTTCGCCGACAAACAGAGCGAGGCCAATACTGCCCTGTGGATCATCAAGAAGTACGGCTTCACTCGCATCTGCTTTGTGGGCCGCCCCGATGCGTCAATGACCTACTTCCGGGCCGAGGAGCTTCCGCTTCACGAAGACTGCGTCGGCTTCAACTACCGGAACCTGGAGCTTCAGCAGATCGGCGGAAGCTGGAAGATCGTCGAAGGTAGTCACTGGCTTCTCGACTTCGGCAGTAACAAGTACGAGGCGGAGTTAGCGATGAAGACCATCCAGCACTACAAGATGAACAGCCACTGCTTTGTGGGCCGGCCTCACTCGTCTATGGACTACTGGCTGATTGACGGGAAAGCACCGGTTGGCGAGATGAAGGGTGAGGACGCCATCGAGTTTGACCCGGAGAAGATCGAGGTCAAGCAGATCGGTGGCCGCTGGAAGATAGTTGAGGGGAACCACTGGATACTGGACTTTGCCGAAAAAGGAGACGAGGCGGAAACGGCTCTGCGCCTCATCCGCAAGTACGGCTTCAGCTACATCTGTTTTGTGGGCCGCCCCGATCCGTCTATGACCTACTTCCGGGCGAAGAAGACTGGACTACTTGATCTGCTGCAGCGGCTGATTCAGTAAGTCCGACGCCGCGTGCCAGACTATGACAGAGACCAGTGGTGGGCCTGATTTTGGCCTGCCACTGGTTTTCTTCGTTAGGAATGGGACGAGCGGATTAGCACTGAGGGCAGTGGCTTCGCTCTTACGGGGGGCCGGCGACAAATGGGCCGCTATTAGTCCGGGTGGATCATATCACCCTCAGGTCTTTCCAGTAGCCGTCGGCGAACTTCCAGGCCAGCAGGCCGAACTGGGCGGCGATAGCCAGATCAAAGCCAATCCACACCCCCAGCGTATCCAGGCCCAGCCCGATAGCCAGAATGTATGATGCCAGCGGCGCCAGCACTGAGGTGCAGATCAGGCTGACATAGAGGGGCATATAGGTGTCCCCGGCGCCCCGTAGCGACCCCGACAGGCTCATCCCCGCAGTCAGAAATGGCTCCGAGATTGCCAGAACAACCAGTCTGCATCAGTACGGGCGCTAACAGTGCATAGCCCAGAGCGGCAACCACGCTCAGTCCGGCTGCCAGCTTAGCTGACAACCATCCTGCTGACTCGGCTCGCTGGTAGTTGTGGTTTCCCACGTTCTGGCCGACAGCAGTAGTGGCCGCGGCCATAAATGCCAGACCAACCATAATGGTGACTGCCCGTATCTGTCCGGCTACGGTCCAGGCCGATACGGCATAGACACCCACGGCGGTCAGCCAAAGAATCTTGATGATGAGCATAAACGCAATATTACGGGTGAAGCCCTGTATGGCAGCGGGAATGCCCAGGTAGAAGATTTTGCCGATCAGTTCCCAGCGCAGTACCCATGAGCTACGCATACGCAGACTGACTGCAAAGCGGCCTGATATCATGACGGCAAGCCCGGCTGATGTGGTAAGTATCCGTGCCGCGATCGTAGCAACTGCTGCTCCAGGCACACCCAGTCGCGGGAAAGATCCCACTCCGAAAATCAGCAGATAGTTGAGGACAATGTTAAGCGCGTTGGCGACCAGCAGCAGTATGAGCGGGGTGAGCGTGTCACCCGCCCCCTGCAAGGCGGCAGTGATGACAAAACTCAGTACCAGAAACAGCATTCCCGCGAACATTATCTGCAAGTAGGGTGTGCCGTGGGCCAGCACTTGCTGATTAGCTCCGAGCAGGCGGAGAATATTTTCGGAGAATATGGCCCCGACCGGCGTGATAACCACCAGTGTAATCACTGTGGCCGCTATCAATCCCTGCTTGACAACTCGGTCTGCGTTGGCCTGATCACCACGCCCCGAATACTGCGCCACAAGCACCTGCACGCCCATTGACACTGCGAAAACCAGAGCAACCAGCGTGAATATAACGGTGCGGGCCATGCCTACTGCAGCGATTGCCTCCGGCCCCAGCACGCCGACCATCTTGATGTCGGCTATGCCCACAGCCACCTGCAACAGTGAGGCAGCCACAATAGGCCAGGACAGGTACAGGGTCTTGCGCAGAAGTGAACCCTCGGTCATATCAACCCGGCTGACCCGAGCGGGCATTGACTTTCCAGGCTTGGTATTACCTGAGGTATGTGAATCGTCAGTCATAATACCCAATAAGATAGCGTTGTATGATGGTAGCTGGCATCCGACCGATACTCTGGCTCCAGGGAGTGTCCGTTGGTGTTCAGCTTGCTCTGAGCTATTATAGTGGATAGAAGTAGTGAAGGAAAGGCTGGGGGCAATTTGTCAAGCTATGAGATAAGCCGCGCCGAGTACAGGCGCGGCGCGTCGCTGGTTGCAAAGAGCGGGTTGGAAGGTGGATGCAGCATTGCGGGGCAGGTTTGCTACTAAGAAGCCCTCTGGCCAACCCGCATCCTGTGTGCACACATCTATGATTCTCAGCGAGCCTGGCTCAGGTCAGGGGACGAATAGCCAGTGCCTTGGGCTTCGGCACTGACACTGTGCAAAGAGGGTAGTAGCAGCCGGCAAAGCATTATGGATTTGATGTCTTTGGGATACACCCAATATGTTGCAGAGTGCTCTCGATTATCGCCGACCAGGCGAACCTGCTGAGCCCTTTGGCCATCTACTCGCTTGATTACTAACTCCTCTTGGGCAACGTCAGCGACTACAATATCGCCCTGATGCCACGGAGCCCGCACGCACAGAATCCGATCGCCGGGTTCTAGCGTTGGCTGCATTGATTTTCCTTCCACCCGTGCCATAAGCACGAACGGCCGGTTCGACCTGGCCGAGACAACGTGCAGAATGCCTATCAGACCGAACAAGAGCACGATGACCTCTAACACCGATAGCACAGTGCGCATCTTTGCCTGTCTTCCTCCGCTGATCTGGTTCTTACCTGTATTAACCCAATATCGTTGAGATAAGTCTGCTTGTCCCGGATTGCTACAACTCGGCTGACGTTAGTTAACTCATTGGCAAGTGCCGGCACTGACTTTAAATCAGCAGCCTCTTATGATTCCACGATGAGTTTGACCGCGCGCTTAGCTAATTCACAAAACAACTCTCTGCGCAGGGACAAACAGGCAAATCGGAGAGGTCTACTTTGACCTGACGCTGAACAATACGTTAGGCACCTGGACAATCACGGCGACTGACATAGCCATGGGCGTAGCTGGCAAGGGCAACTTCGTGGTCAGAGAATAGCAACCGGGCAGGTGGCTGGGCCAAGCGTGGCGGTCCGCACTGCTTCGGTGCTAGCTACGATCGAGTATCCAAATGGGGAAGTAGAAGGGGAAAAGCGCGGCGAGAGGGCCAGAGATGGTGGTGGGCCGCTGGGGATGAGGACCGAATACTACCGAAGTTAACTCTTGTCTCGTCAGCTCGGTGTGCGGTTCAAGCTGCCTGTCAGCTATTCTTAGTCCATCTGCTGAAAACTCAAAGGATATTGTCTGGCCGGTATCGGTCAGACCCACTGAGAAGGCACCAGTTCTGCCAGTATTTGTTTGCTCTATCCATGGGGCAATCCGGGCAAGAAATCCTGGTACATCGTTGATGCGCACCATCATATTGTCGTCGATGGGCCGGCACCGATCAGCCAGCTTCTCTTGTAGCAAATCGCCCAGTACCGTCGCGCAATGATAAGAATATGCCGTAACTTCTTCTCCCGGCGGCAGTTGCGATAGCGTATATCTGAACAGGCTCTCCAATCCTCGCTGGTCTCCGCCTCCTTCTATCAACCCGGGCTTGTTGACAGCTTCGCTTACCAACAGGTAGGCTACCGGCCGGCCGTCGCGCTGGGCGATAAGGGTTTTCATCTCGGGAAGCGCAAACAGGTAGCCGTATTCATCGGGCTCGCGCACTACCCCACTGATTTCTTGCTCGTGCATCGTCCGGATCTCTTCCAGGTAGTCACGGCTGTTGGGGTCGCGTAGGACTATCTCTTCGCCGTGGTCGGCGAACAGGTCAGCATCCTGGTTGCGGCATTGATAAACAAAGCCTTGACTTCTTAGTGCCTGGTAGTCGGCATGTTCGTAGAAAGGAAAAGTCTCAACATCAGTCCATAGTACCGAAAGCTCAACCCCAGCTTGCTCCATTAGCTTAAGGCAACGGTTCAGGCAGCGCAATCCATAGCCCTTTCGGCGATGATCTGGTGCCGTAGCAGTAGGCGAGATAATCCCGATAGTAAAGTGGCAGCCCTCTATCATCACCGGTCGGGGAATGAACGGGACCACCGAAACTACCTGATCGTCCACTTTCAGTATCTGGACATTGGACAAGTTTTCGTCACGATATATCAGGGGATAATCGGTCAGCATAGTCTGCTCAGTCCCCGGGCGCAAAGCTTCATCTACAACAGCAATGGCTCCGGGTAGCTCGGCTTTGGTGCAGCTCTTGGGCCCTTCGATGCTTGCAGAGCACATAATAGTTCCTCCAGCGTAACTACTCACATTCTAGTCTTGTACTCTATTCCCCCGCGTGAAGATGTCAAGAGGCCTGAAAAGTTTCACCTTATCATTGGCAGTCTTGTGCGGAAATATATAACCTATGCCAACATTAAGCAGCAAAGTGAGTACTTATCCTCCGGCGGGGACTGTCTATCCTCAACGAACCGGCGCAATTTTCACCGCACATACCTTGAACTCGGGGATCTTCGCCACCGGGTCCAGTGCCGCGATGGTCAGACGATTAGCCGGCGCCTCACGAAAATGGAAAGCCAGGAAGACCGTGCCCGGCATCACCCGCTCGGTCACGTGCGCCCCGATCTCAATCTGTCCCCGCCGCGAGCTGACTTCTATTGGCTGACCGTCAACAATGCCCAGAGATTCGGCGTCATCCGGGTGAATCTCAATTGCTCCCACTGAGACAAGCTCGTCCAGCACTTCAGCACGCCGCGACATTGTGCCGGTATGAAAGTGCTGCAAAATCCTACCAGTGGACAGCACAAAGGGGTATTCGTCATCGGGCATCTCTCGAGGAGGGATAAACTCGACAGGATGAAACTTGCCGAGACCTCGGGAGAAGCTATCCTTGTGCAGGTAGGGCGTCCCCGGGTCATCGTGATCTCGGCAGGGCCATTGCAGGGAGCCTTCCTCGAGCCGGTCGTAGGTAATGCCGCCGTAGATGGGCGTTAGTTGGGCAATTTCATCCTGGATGGCTGCTGCGTCGGGGTAGGACATTGGATAGCCCAATCGGTGGGCGAGATCACAGATAATGGCCCAATCGATCCGCGCCTCTCCCGGCGGTTCAAGCGCCTTGCGCACGCGCTGCACACGCCGCTCGGTATTGGTGAAGGTGCCCTCGGTTTCCGCAAAGCTGGCCGCCGGCAATACCACGTCGGCGAGTTGGGCCGTCTCGCTGAGAAAAATATCCTGGACAATGAGCAGGTCCAGATTGCGCAGGCCCTCTTCAACGTGGCTGCTGTCGGGGTCACTCAGCATGGGGTTCTCGCCCATAATGTAGACCGCTTTGAGCTTGCCCTCGGCGGCGGCATTGATCATCTCCACGACGGTCAGCCCGGTGGTAGCTGGCAGCGCGGTCCCCCAGGCTGCTTCAAACTTGGCCCGCACTTTCTCGTCATCCACCTTCTGGTATCCCGAATAGACATCGGGCAAAGCTCCCACGTCGCACGCCCCCTGGACATTGTTCTGCCCGCGCAAGGGGTTGACACCGGCTCCGGGCTTACCCACGTTTCCCGTGAGCATAGCCAGGTTCGCGAGCGACAGCACGTTGTCAGTGCCGGTGGTGTGCTGGGTGATACCCATTGAGAATACGATGGAGGCGGCCGGGGCTTGCGCGTAGATGCGCGCGGCGCGCCCAATATCCTCGGCGGGAACTCCCGTGAGTTTCTCCCCAACCTCAAGCGTGTATGGCTTCACGGCAGCCTGAAGCTCTTCAAATCCCTCAGTGCGTGCGGTGATGAATTGCTCATCTTCGAGGCCCTCTTTCAGAATCGCATTGATGAGCGCGTTAATGAGAGCGACATCGGTGCCATGTTTTTGCTGCAAATGCACAGCGGCAAATTCGGTTAGTTCAATAGCCCGTGGGTCTGCCACGATGAGGGGGACGCCTCGCTGGGCAGCTCGTTTGATGGCTGCTCCGATGACGGGATGGCATTCAGTAGTGTTTGAACCGATCACGAAGATGGCATCGGCTCGGTCGAAATCCTCTATGGAGTTAGTCATAGCGCCACTGCCAAAGGCTTTAGCCAGGCCAACAACCGTTGAAGCATGGCACAGGCGGGCGCAGTGATCTATGTTGTTCGTCCCCACCGCCGCACGCATAAACTTCTGCATAACGTAGTTCTCTTCGTTAGTGCATTTGGCTGACGACAAACCACCAATGGCATCAGGACCGAATTCAGTCTTAAGCTCGGCCAGGCGCTGCGCAGCGAAGTCGAGGGCTTCGTCCCAGCTTACCGGTATCAGCTCACCATTGCGCCGAATCAACGGCCGGGTAAGCCGCTCTTCGTGGTCAATGA
>JALGTD010000114.1 GCA_029821515.1 Candidatus Zipacnadia bacterium
AACAGAGTTGCTCGGAGGGACACTGTTAAAGCTAAAGTACAGTAAGTATTCACCTTAATTTCTTAGGACACTGGCTCCATCAAGCGCCAATGTTTCTGACTGGTTTTAGGGTGAAGGACAATAAGAGTGCCGTTATCAATGCGGCCAGGGTTACCAGGAAAGTAGCTTGATAGGAGTATGCATCTATTACTAAGCCTCCCAAGACTGGCAGGATGATGGGCAGGCCCATTAAAGTCCCTTGTAAAGCTATGTAAGTGGGCCGCAGTTGCTCGGGAGCAATCTCTAACAGGTAATTCGTAAATCCGATGCCCCCTCCGCTGATTGAAAAGCCGATCAACACAAACACAGCTATCAATAACCTCCAACCTACACCAGATGATAGCAAAGCTAGCAGCGGAACTACTGTTGCCGTAGCTGATGTTAGAATAATCACGATGCGATTACCGATGCGCTCACTCAACTGTGCCCACAGTAAGTTTGACACAATACCGCCGGCCATCTGAGCTGCCACCAAAGTTCCGACGTGTTCAGCAGCCATACCCAGTTCGTTCTTGCCATATAGCACATAAAACGGCATAGCGAAGGCCGCAAAGCCCACAGCCAGTTGAGTTAGGATAAAGAGGCCGAAGTTACGATCTTCCCACAAAATCCGCACTGATTTATTGAGGAAGACACTCAGATGGCGGGTCCGTCCAGTGACTTCGCCTTTGGGCTCACGCAATGAACTGAGCCCGATATAGGACACCGCTAGGAAGGCGAAGGACAACAAGAACAAGTAGCTGTAGTTCCTTGGGAAAGGTATATCTGGATTGCCCAAGATACGTTTCACAACAAAGCCTGCACCGATTGCTAACAGGCCGCCCCAGAGCTGGCGATGACCGAAAAAGCGGCCGCGTAGCGTGGCCGGTAGCGCCTTGCCCCAGATGTCGGTGAAGGGAATAGTTGCCACTCCTCCAGCAAATGAAAAGATAAAAAGTAATACCAGAAGGGCAACCAGCACAATGGTCGGCTTGCCCGGCGGGCAAAAATATGCCAATAAGCCCAGAATCAGCCAGGCTGTGGCTCGAACCCAAATCGCCACTACCAACACTGGCTTTTTCCTCGGCTTACTTTCTATCTTGTTTGCCACAAAGAGTTGGGGAAGCACACTACCGGCATTCATCAATGCGGAGAAGACGCCGATCATCGCTTGCGAACCGGTGAAATGATTCAAGAAAACGGGTAAGACACTCATCGGCGCGGAAAAAGCCATAGCGGTGTGAAACAGAATTCCGTGTATCAAACCCATAGCGAAGTTGAACCTGATATAGGGCGGAGCCGTATTCTCGTTCTTCATTTATTTCAATTGCTTCTCTCATTGATCTGCTTTTGTGCTCCGAGCAGGCGAACATACCCACGGAGGAACTTGTGCGAGACAAAGGGCTTCAGTCCCCCCTCAGCTACCATTTGGGCGAGATTGAGCTGTAAGAATTCCGTGGCTAACTCGCATTCCAAATGTCTAAAAAGCCATTGCAGCGGCCAGTACACCTTCTCCAGATCGAACTCATTGTAGTCCAGAATCCATAGGCTACCGTTCTGCTTCAGAGCATTTCGCGCATTGGCAATAATGCGGCGCTTATCTTCGTCCTCGAACCCGTGCAGGACAAAAGAAATGAATATCTTATCAAACTCCTCGGTGAACGGCAAAGGCTGTTCGATCCGCTGCTCTACGAAACTTATCTGAGGATAACACTCACACCGTCGGCGGGCGCGGTGCAGCATCTGTGGACTGATGTCGACACCTATGATGTGACCAGTAGAGCCTACGCTGTCCAGCATCAGCCGTGCATTACGGCCTGTCCCCGACCCCAGGTCGAGGATCTCATCCCCAGGTTGTATTCCCATCTTAGCTATAACCTCAGCTATAAAGCGCGGATAGGTACCCAGGAAAAGCAGATCCATCATGCGGTCATAGTAGGGGGCCCAGTGCCCACTGATTTCTACCTTGCTTCGAAGGGTCATTGTCCTTCTTTCAGTTTCATAAGGCTATGAACGGCTTGCTCAATGGCCTGGGCCACCTTGATAACTCCGGTCGCAGTTCTCGGTCGCACCGGTGATTACCTTGTTTATCTAATCTTCTTGAGCGTGGTAGGTGATTAGTTGCCAGGGAGATAAGCAGAAATTCGGGGTTGGGCGTATTTGCGCCACCACGAGCGGGCCTTCTCTACCAATTCGAGGTAGTAGGGAGTTGCAGGCGGTCGGGCGTCGGCGCCTTCATTGGCCGCATACAGAACCAGGCCGACGCCGGTGGCAAAGATGGGACTGGCCACCCGATTGGCCATCCGCCCTACACCGCGGGCACTGCCTATACGCACTGGAGTGTTTCCCATAATTTCGGAGGCCATCTCCAGGGTGCCAGGAAGCTGTGAACCGCCTCCAGTGAGCACTACCCCGCTGGTGACCGTATCGTACATACCGGCTTGCTCCAAATTTTTGATAGTGAGCTGGAATATTTCTACCAGTCGTGCTTGAATTATGTCGGCGATCAGCCCGCGGGGTACGCGCACCTGCTCATGAGTGCCGATTTCACTAACCAGCACTGGATCATCGCCGTTGGTCATATCTGCGAAGGCGGTGCCGAACTTCTTCTTAACCTCTTCGGCTTGCTTGTAGGAGATGCGCAGTAGTTTGGCAATGTCGCTGGTGATGTGGTTACCCGCAACAAGTATGGCCCCGCTATGGGCTATGGCTCCATTGGCAAAGATAGCCAGATCAGTTGTCCCCCCGCCAATATCCATCAGCACCACGCCCAGGTCGGATTCGTCTTCGGCCAGTACTGCCAGGCTGGTCGCCACTGACTCCAGAACCTGCTTTTGGACCTGGACGCCGGTTTCTTCCACGGCGGCGGCCACATTGCGCAAAGCCCCGGCTGCGGCGCTAACTACGTGAATGTTGGCATCCAGCCGCGCGGCGTGCATTCCCAGTGGGCGCTTTACCCCCCGTTGGCCGTCAATGGTAAAGTCTCGTACCAGGGTATGAATTATCTCTCGGTCGTGGGGCAAAGCGACATTGTCGCAGGCGCTCTGGATGGCCTGCTCGACGTCTTCGCTAGTTATCTCGTCTCCGGATGCAACCCGCACCCGTCCGGTCACGTTCCGGGATTTGATGTGTGCGCCCGTCACTCCAACGTAGGCCCTGGCGATAGGCAATTGCGCCATCTGCTCGGCTTCGGTCACCGATTGCTGCACAGACTTGACAGCCTGGGCATGGTCAACAACGACTCCGCTGCGCAGTCCCCGCGAAGGATGCAAGCCAACTCCCAGGATATCCAGTTGGCCGTTCGCCGCAGTCTGGGCAATGAGGGTACAGATCTTGGTCGTACCCACGTCTATGCCGGCTACGTACCCTGCCTCAACCATTGGTGGATAGCCTCACTGTCGTTATCAGGACCACCGGAAATCCGACATTTATGACTTCGAGCGCGGTTTCCAGACGGGTCGCTCCATAATTCTAACATCAATATACGCTGCCTGGCGTCCCTTTTCCTCTATCTGCTGCATTATTGCCACGAACATCATTATTTTACGCTGGAGGTTATCCAGACTGCCCAGCTTACCCAGCACCCCCGACGGCGAGTGAATCTGGACTAGATGGCGGTCGGTAAAGTCCATCACCAGTCCGCCGGTAGTTGAAACGTTTTCCAGACCAGCTAGCGTCTCACTGAGCAGCCTCAGTTCGCTACTGTTCAGTTGTTGTCCTGGCTCCAGGGGGGTGTTCGTCAGCCCATAGAAATAGATTAACGAGTCTGGTAGTACGTTGGTGGTGGCAACACAGATACCCTCCTCATCAACCAGCGCCCATTCACTGTCAGCCTTAATCGCCGCTATAGGATGTCGGCGCTCAATATGTACTACCAGCCGGCCGGGCAGGTCCCGCTCGACCGAGACTTTCTTTATTTGGGGACAGTCCTCAAGCTGCTCGGCGATCCGTTGGACGGGATATAGAAGCGTGCTGGCTCCGCTGGGTACTTTGGTATCAGCCAGGGCCAGTTTGGCTAAGGCGCTGTCCGGCGCCCGTATTTGCACATCGCGGATGGCAAAATAGGGGGAGACTGCCAGCCCATAGATGAAACTGGCTGCCACTGTTAATACCAGCAGGTGGGCCGCCCGTAGGTATCGGCTTTGTCGCTCTGGTTGTCTGTGGCTTGAGTAACGAATCGCGTGACACACCCTTGCAGTAGCGTATGATACGATTACTGGTGTGCCTGTTGTTCAGGTCACGCGCTGTTCACTAATTGCTCGGCGGCGCGGTGAATATCGCCGGCGCCGATGGTTATCACCAGATCGCCGCTGGTTGCCTGCTGCTTCAAGAACTCTACAACGTCGTGCATTGCCGGCAAATAAGTCACCTGCCGGTCGGGGTGTCGGCTGCGAATACGTTCATACAACTGCTGTCCACTGACGTCCTCCCGGGGTTGCTCGCGGGCGGCGTATGTCTGGGCTATCCCAATGATGTCCGCCTCGTCGAACGACTTGACGAATTCGTCCATCAGATACTCGGTCCGGCTGTACAGGTGAGGCTGAAACACCGCGACGATGCGGGTGGCAAAATGCTCGCGGGCCGCCTGCAGAGTTGCCCGGATCTCGGTGGGGTGATGAGCGTAGTCGTCAACCACCCAATAGCCGTCCACCTGGCCGACATATTCAAAGCGGCGTTTGATGCCCGTGAACTGGCCCAGCGCACCAGCGGCCTGCTCGATCGGTAATCCTGCACCGTGGGCTGCGGCCAGCGCCGCCAGGGCATTGAGAACGTTGTAGCGGCCGACGACTTGCAGGCTAACCGGTGCGAGGGTCTCGCTGTACACGATAGGAGTGAACGCCGTGCCCTGCGCCGTAGCAGTTATATCTTTTGCGGTGATGTCTAACTCCGGCCCAAGACCATAGGAAATGCGCTGTGCGGGGCTGTCAGCTACTGCCTTGACCACTTCTGTACTATCGGCGCAGTATGCGATAAAACCCTGAGGATCCGATAATGATACGAAATGGGCAAAGCTGCGGCGTAGCTCCGCGAAATTGCCGTAGTTGTCCAAATGATCTGGCTCGATGCTGGTCAGAACTTGGGAGCAGCCCTCGTAAGTCCAAAACGAGCTGTCACTTTCGCAGGCCTCAAATATCGCCCAGTCGCCGTTCCCCAGTCGGAAGTTACTGTCAATGTCCAGCCAGTGACCGCCCACAAAGACAGTCGGGTCGTAGCCCAAATCAACGAAGATCCTACCAATCATCGCCGTGACGGTCGTCTTGCCATGCGTGCCACTTACAGCAATCCGGCGCTCCTGATTCAGCAGATAGCTGATTAGCTCGGAGCGGTGAACGACCGGCCGACCAGTAGCGCGGGCCGCCACGAGTTCCGGGTTGTCTTCCCTAATCGCTGTGGTGTAGATGATGGCCTGGGCATCGCCGATATTCTCCGCCGCGTGCCCTATGGCGACTTCAACGTCATTATCCCGCAGCCGTTTGACTGTTTCCGACTTGCACTTGTCCGAGCCGGTGATCTGAAATCCCTTTTGATGCAAGGCCAGTGCCAGGCCGCTCATAGACAC
>JALGTD010000115.1 GCA_029821515.1 Candidatus Zipacnadia bacterium
CAGGTCACGGTGGGTTCGCTCGAAGCCCGGTCAGGAGACCGGGTCATGCTCATGAAAGAAGCGCCCCAGATGCGCGAAGGCAGCCTGTTTATCTCTCCTCGTGAGGTGGTCTGTACGCTCGGGAGCGACCTCGAGTGGGATTCGGTCAGCTATACCCTCAAGGTAAAGACAGCGACTGAAGGCGGAGAAGACAGCAAGTAGAGTCTCTGCTGGGACCAGTTCCGTCACCTAGGCAACGGCGACCTTGATTGCTTGCAGGTCAGCTTTACCCACGCCAGCTTCCCCTGCCAGCCTGATGTAGGGGATATCTTCGGGCTGTTGCTGCAGAAGCTGAGCAGCATAGGCGTCGACGGCCCAGGCCCCTTAGGCCCGCCGGTGAGCAACACACGGGTGGCATCCACAATATTCAATGTGGGCCGCAGCGAGGCGGCCAGGCCGGCGATGTTCTGATGCAGATTCAGCCCCTGGGCGCTTCCTGCTCCTGCCCGGTGGTATGCCCCTCGATCCCAGACTACCCCCATCTGATTTTTTAGTGCAATGGTTGCACCGGTGGCGCTGTGAGCTTTGACAATTGGCAAGTTGATGTATACATCACATTCGAGAATATTGGTGGCCACCTGGTCGGTGTTGATATTGCGCCCGGCCGGCAGGGCGACTTGCTGATACATATTCTCATGGTTCAGGCTAATCAGGGGCACAGATAGTTCCTGGCAGACTTGCTTTGCCTCGGACATATCAAAAGTCACGCTGGAGGTGTCACAACTATGTTCGACGACGATGATGCGCCCCGGGTTGGCCTGCTGGCACAGCTTGATGACTGTTGCCAGCACTTCGGGGCTGGTAGTGGCTGCTTGCGCGGGCTGGCGTGCCCAGGCCAGGTTAGGCTTTATGGCAACGATGTCGCCGGGATGAACCCAACTGCTGATGCCACCGTATTCGTCAACTGCCGCCCGTACCAATTCTTCGGGCGTCATATCCTCAGCAACGGCGATGTCAACATCGTCAGGTCCTGCTTGCCAGCGGTTGTTACCAATCTTTAAGTCAGTATCCGGCAGCGGCTGACCTTCAGTTTGAGCCTTGTCACTCGTAGTCCTGGGCACCTGGCGAGATGTGACACCGGGCGGCTGACTACGGCTACAACCCGCCACAACAGTCAGTCCGGCTATGCCTAACCCGAGTTTACCGCACTTGCTGATAAACTGACGTCTTTTCATTACATTCGCCCCCTCGCCGGAATAAGCAATACTGGTTCATTGCCGAACATAAAGTCTATCACTTCCCAGTTCACACTCGACGCTGTGCCGGGGGCAATAGATAGTGCATCAATTGCCGCAACACCACAAAAAGTGGGGCGGCCACCAGGCCGCTGAGTACAGCCTGGCTGAGGATTGCTGCCAGCCATGGCCCCACACTGGGCGGGGGCAAAAACAGCAGTTCCACTACACCCATCACTAATACTGCCGTTGCCGTCACGCCCATTGCTACCGGAAGGTGTTCGGGAAAGATCCGTCCTCCCAGCAGGCCCAGGGTGGTACCCGCACCCATATGACTGACGAACAAGCCTCCCAGCGGTGTGCTGCCCAAGGAACTAACGGTCAGAGCAGTGACCAATCCTGCCCAGCAGCCTTCGAGGGGGCCACGGGTCAGTCCGACAACCACCAGCAGTATCACCGCCAGATCAGGGGGCTGCTCGAACAGGCGCAGCCACGTCGGCCAGGCGAACTGGCAGGCGACAAACATCACCGCCAG
Source organism: Candidatus Zipacnadia bacterium (assembly GCA_029821515.1). Taxonomy (GTDB): domain Bacteria; phylum Armatimonadota; class Zipacnadia; order Zipacnadales; family Zipacnadaceae; genus JALGTD01. Next base: position 1,750 of record JALGTD010000115.1, read on the forward strand.
GGCGAATTCAGTCAAGTAGAGCCAAAGCAAAACCGTCGTCTCCTCCACTAGGTGCTTAGGGCTGCGGAACCACCCAGACGTACGCCAGGTGCTGGAAATCCACAAAGGGTCTTACAGTTACGGCCACGGTTTGAGCGTGCTCTGCGGAGACATTTATGGCTTCAACCACTCCGATGGGTATGGCAGCCGGGTAGATGCCGTCTTCGCCTGAGGTGATGATGATGTCGCCAATGCGAATATCGGCGCTGCGGCGTAAATACTCCATATAGAGCCGGTCGGGCCAGCCCTCGTGCCACTGCCGGGCCGGCTTTATAACGCCCACGGCCCGACTGCGTTGGACTCGCGCACCCAGGCCATGCTGGGGATCTATCATCAGTAGCACGATGGCAATTCGGCCTCTCACCTCAATCACTCGGCCCACCAGGCCTGCTGCCTCTCGGACGATGTCACCTTGGTGAACTTCGCGGTTTTCCGGTATCTGAATATGGATGCGGCAACGCTGTCCTCCGCTGGTGCTGGTGCGGCCCACGATCCAAGCGGGAATATCCTTAACCTGCTGGTCAAGCTCGAATCCTAGCTTCTCACGGAATGCCTTGTTTTCCCTGAAATACTCGGTCAGCAGGATCTTTTCCGCAATCAGTTCATCGCGCTCCTGGCGCAGACGGTGATTATCCGCAGCTAACGAGCCGGCCAGAAACACCGAGCACCCGGTGTCACGGATAACTTCATTGATCTTGGTGCCAGCGCTCATCACGGGCCAACCCAGCGCTTGGCACATATACTCGGGCAGGCTGACACGCCCGCGGGCCCAGGCGGCGTGCTGCCATATTGTGAAAACCATAGCTACCGCTGCCATCAGCAGCAGGGGCTTGAGAGTTTTGCGAGTAGTTGTATCCAAGCGCATATTTGCCTGGTGGCTCCTGATGAACGCGGGCTAGTCAAACGGCAGTTCTCCGAGCTGTTCCAGATAGCGAGCAGTGCCCAATACAACACATTGCATAGGATTCTCAGCGACGTAGACGGGTATGTCCGTCTCGGCACTGACGAGTTGGTCTATGCCACGAAGCAGTGCCCCGCCTCCGACCAGAACGATACCCCGGTTCATAATATCTGCGGCCAGCTCGGGCGGAGTGGCATCCAGTGACTCCTTTATTGCTTCAAGTATGGCTGCGACAGGTTCGGCACAGGCTTCGCGGATTTCCGCGGAACTGATCACTACCTTGCGCGGCAGGCCCGTTATCACGTCCTTGCCCCGCACCTGCATGGTCATCTCCTGGGGCAGGGGAAAGGCCGAGCCGATATTTATCTTTATCTGCTCAGCGGTGCTCTCGCCGATATAGAGGTTCGCCTCCTGGCGCAAGTAGATGGAGATGGCTTCATCCATTGCCTCACCGGCGACTCGCAGTGACCGCTGGGCGCAGATCCCGCCCAGAGAGATTATCGCCACCTCACTGGTACCACCACCGATGTCAACCACCATATTACCCACTGGCTCAGAGACCGGCATACCCGCGCCAATCGCGGCGGCCATCGGTTCATCCATTATCCGAGTCTGCCATGCGCCGGCTTGTCGGGCGGCATCTTCGACTGCGCGCCGCTCTACCTCAGTCACGCCAGACGGGACACCAATGACGACCGAAGGGTGCACAAATAGCTGGCGATTGTGCACCTTGCGGATGAAGTAGCGAATCATCGCCTCAGTTACGTCGAAGTCGGCAATGACTCCGTTGCGTAAGGGGCGAATTGCAGAGATACGTGCCGGCGTGCGGCCTACCATTCTTTTGGCATCGTTGCCCACAGCCAACACCTGGCCGGTCTGGTCATCAATGGCCACGACCGAGGGCTCGTCCAGAACAATGCCACGTCCGTTGACGTACACCAGAGTGTTGGCAGTGCCCAGATCAATACCCATATTGCCCGACAAGCGCAGCAGCCCGCCCAGCATCTTGCGTAACGCCCATTGGAGTATATTTTTCCTCACATAGGCCTCCTGTCAATTGGATTGCCCCACCTGGCCAGTCAATGGTTCTGCTGCTGGGGCCCGGATGCTTGGCACAGAGCCTACCGTGATGGACATTAACTGGGTTGCTCTGCACTGGTCCAACCCAGTTTTTCCAGAGCATAGAGCACTTGTTTGATTGGCAAGCCGACTACATTATAATAGGAACCCCGCATCCACTCAACAAAACTGCGCGCCCGCCGAGTGGAAGCAGAGGCCAGAACTAAAGGTCGCTGTCTGGCTTCAGGCGAGATCGGATCACTGGTCTGCCTTCGCCGGCCTCTGATGAGAGTGTCCACAGCCCGTCACAGACGCCCGGAGCGAAGTATTGAATATAGCAGCCAGAGGCCCATTATCATGCCAACTGCTGTCAATATAATTGTAATCGGGCTGCTCAGTGTGGTGAGCGCCTGCTCGCTGGAGATGATCATTGCCGAGGCCATAATTATTGCGGCCACGATGATACTGAAGGCCAGGCGGTTGACCATCGTGTCGAGCTTGCGTAGGGGCCGATCAGCCTCTTCGAGCTGCAACTGCACCTTCAGCCCGCTGGCCTGGACACGCAGCAGCAGTTGCGATAATTGCCGGGGCAAGCGCAGGGCGTACTGGTTGAGCTCGCGAGCCAGTTGCCCCAGGCTTCTCAGGACATTTGCGGGCCGGAGCCGTTCCAGCATCATCTTATGGGCAGCTTCGGCAGCAACTGCCTCAAAGTCAAAGTCGGGATCAAGCTGCAGGCAGACACCTTCGGAGATAGTCATAGCCCGCAGCAGGCTGATCCAGGCCGGCGGCATGTGGATGTTGTGGCGTAACAGCAGGCCCAGCAGATCCTCAATTATCTCGGCCATCGCTATCTGTCCGGCCGACGCTCCCCAATACTGCGACATCTGTTTGTCTATATCCAGCCGCAGCATACGCAGATCGGTCTGCTCGCCGATTACACCCACGCTGGTAATAATGGCCAGCATCTCGTCGGTGTCTCCATTGACTACAGCGTTGATGATCTGCAGAATGCTGTTGCGAAGCTGAGGGCCGGCGGTACCCACGTGACCGAAGTCGAAGAAAGCTATACGACCGTCTGGCGTTACCTTCAGATTACCCCCGTGCGGGTCGCCGTGGAAAAAGCCGTCGGTGATAGTCTGTCGCAGCATTATCTGGGCAAAGGCCTGGGCAAGCTGTGTGCGGTCAATGTCCAGCTCAGACAGTTGGTCTTCCTGGTTAATGTTGGCTCCGACAACGAGCTGGGAGGTCAGGACCCGGCGAGTTGTGTAGTCTTCGAAGACTCGCGGTACCAGTGCCCGTGGCTCGTCAGCCAGGTTTTCTCGCATCCGCTCGGCGTTGTGGGCCTCGCGGACGAAATCCAACTCGTGCCTGAGTATGCGAGCAATTTCATCCACCCAGTCAGTGAGGTTCTGTTCCCTAGCCCACTGGCTGTACTTGCTGGCTTGTCGGGCGCCCCAGCGCATCACTGCCATGTCGGTTTCGACCAGTTCAGCCACTTCGGGCCGCTGGACCTTGACGGCCACTTTCCGGCCATTGGGCAATTTCGCGGCGTGTACCTGACTCAGCGACGCCGAGCCCAGCGGTTCTGCGTCAAATTCGGCGAATAGCTCTTCGACTGGCGCGCCCAGCTCTTCCTCAAGTATCTGCTGCACCTGCTCGTAGGAGAACGGAGGGACTTCTTCCTGCAGCTTGCGCAGCTCCTGGATGTAGTCGGGAGGCAGCAGGTCGGGCCGGGTGGATAGAACCTGACCGACTTTGATGGCTGTGGCACCGATCTCTTCTAATGCCAGGCGCAGGCGCACCGGTATTTCCAGTCCGGCGGTGGCGGCATCGGCCTTCTCTCCGGGTTTGTCACGACGTCGCAGAAACCGGTCCAAGCCGACGTTGTGCAGAACCGAAGCAAAGCCGAACTTCACAAAGACGGCCGCCACGTAGCTGGCCCGCCGCATCCAGCGACTGGCCCGGCTGCCCAG
>JALGTD010000116.1 GCA_029821515.1 Candidatus Zipacnadia bacterium
GCGCCATCTGGTTCAAGCTGGTGAAGCTAAACGGATCGAGTTCCGGATGCGGTATAATGCGTACGTCCGGGCTTTCGCGCACTGTCACCGAAGCCCAGAAGTCTTTGATCATCACTGCCAGGGTCTTCCCGCCGAACCCATCGGAGGGATTGCCCAGCAGCCCGATTCGTGAACCGACGAACTTGCGAATCACCGGAGAGTTCCACACCTTCTGACTATAGGTAACTGGCACCGAAAAGCGATTGCAGCCGATATTCATTGTACCCTCCGCCGGGGTTGTGGTCAATGTCGTCTGTCAGCTAGGCAACAGTACGCTACAAACGTGTTGCCAGCAGGGAGGGGCCCGCAATTGCCGTGCCGAGGAAGGGCTGTCCCCCTGTGCAGATACAGTGGGTCTATTCCAGGCTGTAGCCTCTTTGCTGGTCTACCTTGACGACAAGCCTTAACGACGGCAACGGTGGTGAGTTGCTATTGGTATTCGGGAGTTTCGTGCTTACTGCTTTGGCCCCAGCACTACCGGCCAGACACCACTGCCCAGTGGAATAATCTGGTCCCGCTTGACCAGTATGACACTGCGAGGTGCTAGTGTATGTTCCTCTAATTTGTCGTTGCTGCGGACCTGTATGGTTGCGTGGGCATCGAGCCGGTTATGCAGTGCGTACCCCTTGGAGTAGCGGACGATTTCGCATCCCGAAGCGAAGTAAGGCTCTTGCACCGCTTTCTCCCATGCTGGCTCGAACTCGCCGGGGCGGCTGGGCTGACCAGCATTCAATGATGCCATCGATATGCCCGCCCGTCTGGCGAATAGAGCTTCGTGGATCTTGCGCATTAGCGGATCTGTAGAATTGGGTGATGACCAGGCTAGAGCGCTACAGAAAATCGCGTAGCCCTTGCCGAAACGGTTTACGTACAAGCCCTGTCCGCCAGGACCCTTGAGAGCTGCCTTGGACGTTGAGGGTGTCGCATCCAGCACCATCTCGTGGAGCTTCTGGGTGGCGTCAACATCCTTCCGCAGACCGCCCAGCAGCTCACTGTACGCGCCGGTGGCCACCCACCGGCCTGGAGCGGCGTAGCTGACTTTCAAGCCGCGAATACCAAAGAGTCTCTTTGCCTGATCGGTCATGCCAGTGACTACCTTGCCTGCTTGCACGCAGCCAAAGCCGATATCTGCGAGTAGAACACCACCGCCATGGACATACTCCGCGAGCCGATCCATCTGCTCTGTGCTGAGGTCTGCTGTGAACGGAGCCAGAATCACCCCGTAGTCAGCCAGATCATCTCGGTCCAGGTGGCGGTTCGTCAGATAGTCTATTTGTCCGTATTTCGTGCCGTACTTCAGCTCGCGGAAGAGCGCTATCGGCTCCTTGCTTGGGTAGCGCAGCACGCCGTACACCTGGGAAAGTGCGCCCCAGCCCTCAGCATAAGGTTGGTACATCACTGCTATTGTAGGGCGAGGCAGCATTTCGAAGATGCCCGAGGCTTCCAGCATGCGAATAGTCATTCCACACATGTCAATGCGCTCTGTACTACTGCTACGATCACCTGTGCGGTTGTCCACACCCAGGAACGACCACGGCCAAAAGGTAACGCCGGCAGCGCCATGAAGGGCGGACTCCACCATCCAACCACGAATTACACGAGCGTCTAGGTGCCAATTGTAGCTGCTGGAATTCTCCGACAGTAGCATCTGCATAGCTGGCCGAAGATTCGGCCCACGACCGATATCCACCATCCAGACGTGATGGGTGTTGTAGTCATGCCCGGAGTTCCCGGGATAGAAATCGAAGAACGCACCCCAGGTTGTGGGAATCTGCGTCGCCGCCCAACCTATATTATTCGCTCCGCTCCAGATCGGCGTAATTGGGTCAACCTCGCGGATGACAGCCTCAAACTGCTCGTTAGCGTAGGCGATATGATTCACCTTGAATCGGGCTGAATCAAAGGCTTTGGGACCAATACCAAAGGGAAACGCGGGGGTCACCATGCTCTTCTCTGGCCGACCGTGCCCATCGCGCTGATATTCAAGTTTGATCTGGTCGAAATCGCTGAAGTCACTGCTCCATGCAGCATTCAGAGCTTTGATTGAATCGTATTCATTCTTTAGAAACACCCGAAATGCCTCGTCCGAGTAGGACAAAGCATCAGCTAACTCGTCCGAGAAACACCATCCGATGAGGTTCGTCACACCGCGATAACGTCTGACAATCGCTTGCACATAATCGCGCCAACTCCGGTCAAAGGCCCACGGTACTTCGCCGGCGTGGGCGTGTATGCTGTTGTGGATATAGATGATGACGTAGAGACCTCGTTCCTTGATGTTAAGGAGCACATTGTCCCAGGCTCTGAACTGCTGTTCGAGGGGAGCATCATCGCCAGGACCAGGATAACCCAGTTCCGCAAAGACCGTGTTGAATCCCGCCCGCCGATAGTTAGGATCCTGGCCCGAGGTTAGGTTCGCCCAGAACAACGGCTGGGGCTCGTCATCGATGAGCAACATGATCTTGCCCGAAGGCGCTCGTGCAATACAAGCTTCAACCTTGTGCCCGGCGCAAAGCTGCTCAAGGGGCGTCAGTGCTGTCTCGGCCCGGATTCCTGCAGTGGCAAGAGCTAAGAGCAGAATCGTGCACGTCAGGGATAGCTTGTCATACTCTTTCATGGTGGTCTCTCCTTAGAAATACTGCCCCGGGCCGCTTTGGAACAGAGCGCCGCTGCGGCCGATACCGAGGATGCGCTCGGGCGCGGGGAAGGCCTTAATACCCAGATTGAAGCGGAACTCATCCAGCGATTTGCTGTAGGCCACCGAGGCAACCAGGCAGTGCAGATCGCGGGTGAGCTGGACATCAAAGGTGCTGAAATCCTTGCGGTAGCCGCTGTAGCCGGTCAGCAGTTCAATCCGCCACCAGCGATGCCAGCGCCAATCTAACTCCATAGTGGCGCGGGTCAGTTGGCTGCGATCCAGGTCATATTGGGTGCTGGCAGTCAGATACAAGCGATCATTGGGCTTAACCTGCCGCCAGCGCAGGCTCAGGGGCCGCCAGCAGGCGTACTCCAGGCTGTAACCGCTTTGCAGCTCCAGCTTCGAGGAGGCGCTGGGCATATATTCGGTGCGCAGTAGCACATCCCGCCAGCGGTCGCTGATAAAGTCATACCCGCTGGACAGAAAGATGCGGGAGTGGTCGGGGCGCAGTTGCGCTGCCTCCCAGTATACGCTGTGGCTGCGTCCGCCGTAGTCCAGGCGCAGCGGAGCATATCCCCGCCGGTCCTGGTATCCGTAGCGCAGACGGGTAGCCCAGTCGCCCCCCCACTGTTGGCGCGCAGTGGCATTGAAGCTGGTAATGTAGATGGCTGAGCCCTCGTCGTAGAAGGCTTGCAGGTAGCGCCCGGACATATCCAGGCGGCACCGCGGGCTGATCTGCCGCTCGCCACCGCCGAAGCGGGTATCAATCGCCGCCCGCGCCACGCTGATATCGTCTGGCTCCTGCTGGTAGCTGCCCAGTTGAACCGTGCTACGAAAGGGTACCCGCCCCAGCAGCTTGTAGTCGCCCAGGCGACGCGTGTCGGTATTGACGGTTAGCTCCGGCAGGCGGTTAAGCGCAAAGTAGTTGTCACCCGTGTAGGCGGCGCCGTCCAGGTCGTAGCGATTATCGGCAGTGAGTTGCCAGTCGAAACGCTTGCCGCTGTGGTAGTAGTCAAATTCGGCATCCAGTTCATCATCGGGTACCTCGCCGAAGCTACGCCGGCTGGCATTAGTGCGCAGGCTCCAGCGGCTCTGCGGCCCCAGTCGCTGCTGGTGGCGGAAGTTGGCCACGTACTGCCGGCTCGTACTATAGGCACTGGCAGAGGCTGAGCGGCGTAGACTCAGCACCGAGTCAGCGCTGGTCACCCGGCGGTTCAGGGTTAGATCCACGGAATCGGAGGCGCTGGTGCCGAAATATCCGCTGTTTTGTTGATAGCTCCCCCGTAGATTAGAGCGTAGCTGGGGTGTGAGCTGGTATTCGTGGAAAATGCGGCTGGTCAGTGCGCCCTGGGAGGGCTCGAAGAATACTGAGCCCTCTCCGCGCTGCCGGTCACTGTCTATGTAGTGAGTCAGACCCAGACCAACGCCGCGACTCTGGGTAAGATTCAGCTTGGCCAGTCCCGAGGCCGCCTGCCCTGCCAAATACAGGTACGCGAACTTGGCATAGTAGCCTTCCACGGGGTTCTGGCCTATCTCAGGCAGGATGCGGTTCTTGTTTTCTTCCAGTGACAGCACCAGATTAAAGGGAAGGCGAATCAGCCCATAGCCCAGCAGGTTAATGCTGGGCTTTTCCAGGACTACTTTGTCGCCCTGGCGCAGCTCAACATGCCGCGAGCGCAGGGCGTAATGTGGGTGCTTCAGTTCACAGGAAGTGAATTGGCCCTCAAACACCTCCACCAAATCGCCACCCGGGTGAGAGACAATTTGCTTCCCTTCCAGGTAAAGTGGCTCCTGAACCTGTCCAGCGTCAAAGAACTCCGGCTCGATCTTCGTGCGGCCTTCGTACAGTTCCCACTCTTCGTCTTCCAGGTCTACTAACAGGCGCTCTCCCCGCGAAGTCTGGTGGGGTGTCTCGATGCGCAGGTTGCCGTGGACCATCGCCTGCTCGCCGTCCTCGTCAATCTCCACCACATCGGCGTAGACGGTCATATCCTCCATCCGCAGGACAACATTGCCCTCGCCGATGATAGCGCCGGCTTCATAGTGAAAGTCATCGGCCTGGAAGATGACTTTGTCATCGGTTGGCTCAGGCGGAAAGGGCTGCCCGTCAGCGGCCTCAGCGGTGGGCGGCTCACTGGTCGGTGGCGGAGGCTGTTCAGGAATCTGCGGAGGCTCTCGCAGAGTCTCGTCAGTGCTGCCGGCTTCCGGTGTCGTGACCTCCGGCTCAGCCGGCGGCGGAGGAATATCGGGTCGCTGGTCTAAATCCGACGATGACTGAGTTGGTTGCGGGCTTGGTTCTTGGTTGGGTTTGACGACGCGCTGAAGCTCAGCGCAGTGACTCACGCCTGGCATGACAACCACTGTCGGCACGGTAATCAGTCCGGCCAATAGCAGTGCCGAATACCACCGCCTCCGACCAGTTGTCGCATCGCTTACACCGGCCAATCACAAGCCTCCGCTCGGCTAGCTCGTGCGTAAGGTCTCTACATTATCTGCAAGCAATAGTCTACCGCTGCCGCCAGATAGTCAGCAGGCTAGCTGCTACAATGGTGCCATTGAGCAGCCATCCTGACACCGCCGGCGGCAGACTCCCCGCATTGCCCAGCATCCGCAGCCACAGCATCAGTACATAATAGACAAAGACCACCAGCAATGTTATGAGCACACCGGCCAACTGCTGGCTGGTGCTGAAGTATTGAGTGATGGCGCCGGCCAGCAGAGCAAATACCAGGCACGAGAAGGCCAGGGCTATTCGCCAGTGTATCTCCACGGCAAAACGCCGCCCGTAGCCGGCGTGCTGCTGCTCGCGCTCTCGCCACCTCTCAATCAGCTCCCCGAATCTCATCGTCT
>JALGTD010000117.1 GCA_029821515.1 Candidatus Zipacnadia bacterium
CTGCGATAAGCTGCTCGGTCAGCGCGTCAGCCTCCTCGGCCTGCTCGGGTGAGAGGTTGCCCATCGCCTCCAGTATTTCCTCAGCCGTAATGAGACGATGATCTATCCCGTAGCGCGATTTCAACCCGTCCAGATCACTAATGCTGCTGACCACGCCGGTGGGGAGGACTTCGCCCTTCAGGGCGACAAGCAGGCGAGTCTGCGCCAGCGCCTTGCGCACCTGGAACAAAGAGAGAAACGAATTCAGGCCCTCGTAGTCCATGAAAGCATAGGCTTCGTGCCCACGGGCTCGCAGGTACGCGGTAATATCCACGCTCGGAACCGCAAGTTGTTCAACCAGCAGCAAGGGCTTACCATACCGCTCAGCGATGGCCACTGCTGGATATTGATGCAGCCCACCGGGTCCTATAAGCAGAAGGTCTGCTTCGTAGACGTCTGGTTCCAGTTTGTTGAGCTCGCTTTCGCGAACCACGAAGTCGTCGCTCCATTCCACAACTACGGGTTCCAGCACCTCCGCAATAGGATCTATTTCCGTGCGCATTTCTTGGCAGAACTGCTGGAAATGCTGTTCGTTGTTCTGCCGGTCAGCCTCCGGGGTCAAATCCTCTTTGTCACCTACCCTGCACGGCCCCTCATACGCCGCACTGTGTATCAGTTGAATGAAAACCGGCTTGATCTTGACCTTTGTGTCAATGGGCCTGGTTATGTTCATATCTCCCTACTTCCTTGTGTCCGAGATTTATCGGTTGGATAGCAATACTTCATCCTTCTCCGAGTCTATCAGAGATTCCTTGTCGATCTGAGGGTCAGTTCGGAGTGAGGCCGTCACAGCCTCGGCAGCAGCTCGCCGTAGCCGGTGAGGCGCACGTAGATGCTGGCGGCAAACCTTCTCGGAATCGGGTGAGTGAGGAGGTATTCTGGGGCGGCCAGAGAACAGGTTAGCAGCGATTGTCCTACCGGCATCGTGACGTTACCACAGTCTTTTGGGGGGAGACTCGTGCCTTCAGGTCGGGGCAGCTTTGAACCGCCATATAGCGCCGTGCTCTCCACGAGCGTGGCAGTAGCCTGCGCAGTAGGGGCGCTTATCTTATTGATGGTGCCGCTGCCGGCGCTGGTGGTGGACGTACTGCTGGCCGCCAACCTGGCGGGGGCCACCGGTCTGCTGCTGATGGCCATCCTCACCCCCCGGCCGGTCGAGCTTTCCACTCTTCCCAGTATGGTAGTGCTCTCCAGTCTGGCGCGAGTGCTGCTGGCCCTGGCGGTGGCCCGGCTGGTGGTGACCGGCGGCCACGCCGGCTACCTGGCCGTAACTCTGGGGGGTGTGGCCGGGCTGAATAATCCGGTGGCGAGCCTGGGCAGCCTGCTGACCCTGGCAGTGGTGCAGTTCGTGGTCGTCACCGCTGGTGTCACGCGCCTGGCCGAGGTAGCGGCGCGTTTTGCCCTTGATGCCCTCCCCGGCAAGCAGCTCATTATGGAGAGTGCCGGACGCGCCAAGGCCGAGGCGGGCGCTGCGACTGCTACAGATTTGGAGCGGGAAGCCAATTTCTATGGGGCAATGGACGGAGCGGCGCGATTCTTGCGGGGCGAGACGATTGCGGTGGTGGCGATTGTCGCACTCACCCCGCTGGTGCGGCTGGCGGCGACGGGCTTGCAAGCGGGAGCCTGGCAGGGGCTGGCCCTAACTGTGGCTGGTCATGGATTGGTAATACTGGTACCGGCGCTGCTGGTGGGAGCGGCGACTGCCATTGTGGTGGCCCGGGCCAGCGCGACCTCGGGGCTGGCCGAGGAGGTCAGCCAGCAGTTGTTCGGCAGCCCGGTGGTGATATTCGGTGTGGCTCTGGCCTGCCTGGTGCTGGCGTTGGTGCCGGGTGTGGCCAAGCTGCCGCTGCTGGCTGTGGCTGTTGGGCTGGCTATCTGGGGGGGGTTTGTGGCAGTGCGCAGCACTGAGCCAAAGCAGGAAACGGTAGGGCAGTTAGCCACAACTGAGACGCCCAGCAGTGCAGTCGCCCCGCAACTGCAACTGGGCTGGGGCCTGCTTGATTTGCTGGAGGATAGCAGTCGGCCGCTGCTTGACAGGCTGGCGCGTCTGCGCGAGGAGATGTCAGTGCAGCTTGGTTTCAACTTGCCGGGCTTTGTGGTCACAGATTCGGAGAAGCTGGAAATTGACCAGTACCAGGTAGTATTTCGCGGCAGTGTGCTGGGTAGCGGCTATCTGCGCTTGAGTCGTAAGCTGGTGACCACACCGCAGGCCGAACTGCTTCCGGACGAGGGGGTGCTGGTTGAGCTGTCTGATGGCCGCTATGGCAAGTGGGTCAGAGCCGAACAAGTCCAGCGTGCTTACCAGAAGGGGGTCAGCTTGCTTGATCCGGTGCAAGTCTTGCTGGCGCACCTGCGCTGGTTACTGCAGGCCCAGGCCGCCCGGTTTTTTGACACTCAGCGAGCCAGCGAGCTACTTGAGCAGCTTGCAAAGACACATCAGGCGGTGGTCGCCGAGGCCCGTGGAGCGGGCCTGTCGGCCTCGATGCTGGCAGAAGTGGGCAGGAAGCTGCTGGGGCAGGGCATTCCTCTGGCTGACCCGGTGGCATTGATCGAGGCACTGACCAGGGGCCTGAAGCAGGCTGCCGGCGGCAGTGAACTGGCAGATATGGCGCGACGGGGGATGTCAGCGGCACTCACGCAGATAGTAGCGCCCGATGGAACGGCTCATGTCGTAACCGTTGCTCCCGAGGTGGAACGGAAGTTGCTGGAGGAAGGTCGGGGTCAGCTTGGGGCAAGGTCGGTAGCACTCGGCCCTGATGAAGCCGAACAGTGGCGGGTCGTGTTGGAGAATCTGGCAAGGGAGCAGCACCTGCCCGACCGACCTCTGGTGCTGTTGTGTGGCCGTCAGATCCGCGCGATTCTGGCGGAACTGGCCGAGGACCTGGTGCCATCGTTGATTGTGCTGGAGCCTGATGAGCTGGCTGGAGATACCGAGGTTAAGAGCATACATACTATAACTGCTGTAGAGCTGACGCAGGCAAATCCATAGCGAATAACATTGCCGGCGAAGCTGCGGGTTGCACTACTTGGTATACTTGTGGATCAACAGGAACGCGATAAATTAATTGAGGATCACGTTGATCTGGTACACTATATTGTGGGCCGGGTGACAGTGACGCTGCCGGACAGTGTGGACCGTGAGGATTTGATCAGCGCCGGCATAATTGGATTGATTAAAGCAGTTGACCGATTTGACCCGGCGCGGGGCGTAAAGTTCGAGACGTACGCCAGTACAGTGATTCACGGCGAGGTGATGGAATCTCTGAGAGCTCGGGACTGGGCACCGCGCGGACTGCGGCGCCAGGGCCGAGAAATTGCCCGAACTATCGGCGAGCTGGAGGGCCAGTTAGGCTACGCACCCAGCGACGAAGAGATTGCCCGGGCTCTGCAGATGGAAGTCGGAGACTATCACCGGGTGCTTGGTGAGATCAGTGGCACAATGCTGTTGTCGCTGGAAGAGATGCTGGAGGCTCGGCCCCACCTGGAAGCAGAATCACTGAAGCCCGGTCAGGATTCCAGTTACAAGAATCCGGCCAAAGCTATAGAAGAGGCCGAACTTCAGCAGATAATTGCCCGGGCCATTGAGCAACTGCCCGAGCGCGAGAAGCATATTGTTGCCCTGTACTACCAGGAGGAACTGACCCTGCGCGAGATTGGCGAGGTGCTGGGGGTTACGGAATCACGCATCTGCCAGATTCATGCCCAGGCCATTAGCCGCCTGCACGGCTACTTGACAAGCCGGTTGGGATAGCGTCGGCTTGGGTATTGGTCACCTATTCGTTGAAGCTGTACTCTCCGCCTATGCTAGCTGCAACCCCGTTCGTTGTCAAAATTGGGTGCCAATTGTGCCTACTGAACGGCTGGGGAGGCTTCCTGGGTTGGTGCCGAAGACCTCAGGGTTTCCACAATGGCGGGAACTGCATTGGCAATCAGAGCGCCAATCACTACAAGGCTGATGATGATCATAGTGCCAGCGGTGTTCTTGATGTCCTCGTCAGAGCTAAACTTTAGCACTATCCCAAGTACCAATCCCATGGGTGGACAGAAGACGGCAGTGAGTAGCAGCCCCCAGTAGGTCGCCGCAGTCAGCGAGACAATTGTTGGTTTGGTGCCTGCTTTTACGTCTCGTATTGCCCGACCGGCTCTGACGGCGCGCTGGATAAGTCCAATGAAGCTCAGAGATCCGGCCAAGCCCAGGCCGGTAGCTGTGACCGCAATAATACGGGGGTCAGTGAGTACGCTCCACATACGCAGATCGGCAAAATTAAGTGTGCGAATCTCAGCCAGTCCCAGCTCACGCACCCGCAGTATGCCAAAGACCAGCAATGCCAGAGTGGGTAACACCACCAGACCGGCAGTGACATAGCAACTGAGTCGCTCGTGGACAAGTCGTTGAGCTTCCTGCTGGTCGAAAAAGCGCAGGCGTGTCTCCTCGGAGGTTTCGCCGGGCTTAACTTGTCCGGCGCCCGCGCCGCCCCCGGAGACCTCAGCAGCGCGCCGTGCGGCCAGCGAATCCTCCTGCAGTTCTTTCTTTTTCGCTAGTTCTGCCTGGACCAGATCGGCGCCGCAATTCATACAGACAGTATCGGTTGGCTGAATCTGCCCTCCACACTTCGGGCACCTTGTGATGATCTTCATAGTGCTTTTCCTCCGGCGTGGGCTGTGCCAGTGCGCTACGGATAACCGGCGTGATAAAGGTCATGGAACTGCTGTGTAACTTTGATAACGTAGCGCCGGGTCTCGGGAAATGGGGGTACGCCACCGTACTGTTTAACGGCGTTGGGCCCAGCATTGTAGCAGGCCAGCGCCAGCGCGCACTGGCGATAGTTCGTTTCTCCCCGATACTGCCTGAGGTACTTAGCCAGGTATTCGACGCCCCCGCGGATATTCTCCGGGAAGTAATAGGCATCGGCTACCCCCAGTCGCTGGGCTGTACCGGGCATTAGCTGCATCAGCCCCTGAGCACCAGCGTGCGAGCAAGAGTTAGGATCAAAGCTTGACTCAGCCAGAATTACGCTGAAGATCAGTCGGTGATCGACTCCGTAGTTGTATGCATGATACAGAACCCAGCGGACGATTAGTTCCCGTTCGGCTGGAGATAGGTTGGGGTTGTGCTTGGCTATCCACGCCTGCCAGACTTGCAGTCTGTCGGGGGCGTACAGGCCGCCCGGCACTGTATCTGGGGGCAGAGGCAGCTCTGGGCTTTCGGTGATCGGTGGGTCTTCATTCTGCTGGTGGCTTGCGCTTTCGTCCGGCTCGGCAGTGCCACTATCAGATGTGCCAGGCAGGTCCCGCTCAAGAATGATATGTTCTATCTGGAGGTGTTCGCGGTCCTGAGGATTTTCCGGGATACTGGCCAGCACAGCCACGCGCTGTCCGACTGTTAGTTCCATATCTGACTGGCGATAGTCCAAAGCCACAGTTACCCCAGAATCAGTCTGCAGCAAGATGCGGCTAGGCGGGGC